>NZ_JAAOQS010000160.1:0-16326 GCF_011603105.1 Rhodococcus sp. A14
GTCGAGGGCGCGGGCGGCGGCGCGGTGGTCACCGGAGCCGGTGCGGTGGTGAGCGTGACGGCCCGTGGGGTGGTGAGGTCGGCCATCTGCCAGGTGGGGGTCGGCGGGACGAACACCTGGAAGGTGGCCGGTGCGGCGCTGTAGGGCCCGGCGGCCTGCAGGCCCTCCGACGTCAGCGGTGGCGGCACGACGTCCGGCCCGCGGTTGCCGAACGCGCCGCCCGCGGCACCGATCATCAGGCCGGAGACCGCCGACACGGTGGCAATCGCGAGTGCCCCGATCGCTACAGTCCTGTCGTCCATGTGCTACCCGTCCTCGGCGTGCAAATGCGTCCACCATAGAGGGCGGTGCCGCCTGCTGCCGCATGTGTCCGGAAGACGAGTCGTCCGGGCGGGTTCGCTGGATGGTTGCCGGGGTTCGGCGCACGCTGACGAGAACTCTTGTTCGGGCGAGCCGGTCAGCCGACGATCGAGCGGTGTCCATACCGCTCCGACCGGGGGTAACGATGTCTCTGCTCGACTGGTTGTTCCGCCGTCCGCTGTCCGAACGAACCGGGGCGGCCGTCGCCGCGTCGGCGATGCTGTTCGCTTCGTGAGCCGG
The DNA here is from genome assembly GCF_011603105.1 of Rhodococcus sp. A14. Taxonomy (NCBI): domain Bacteria; kingdom Bacillati; phylum Actinomycetota; class Actinomycetes; order Mycobacteriales; family Nocardiaceae; genus Rhodococcus; species Rhodococcus sp. A14. The sequence goes on from NZ_JAAOQS010000160.1 coordinate 601, forward strand.
CTCGAGATCGACGCCGACGTCCTCGTCCTCGGCGGCGGACCCGCCGGAACGTGGGCGGCACTGGCGGCGGCCCGGGCGGGCGCGCGGGTCGTCCTCGCCGACAAGGGCTACTGCGGCACCAGCGGCCCCACCGCGTCGGGCGGCAACAACCTGTGGAACGTCCCGCCCGGGCCTGCACGCGAACGGTCGGTGCAGGCCCGCTTCGAGGACGGCGGCAGACTGTCCGAGCCGGCCTGGATGTACCGGGTGCTCGAGGAAACCCACCACCGGGTGGATGAACTGGCAGGCGCCGACCACCGGTTTCCCTCCGGCGACGACGGCCGGGAGGTGCGTACCAGCCTGCAGGGGCCGGAGTACATGCGCCGGATGCGCAGGCGCGTGCACCGCGCCGGGGTCACCATCCTCGACCACAGCCCCGCCCTGGAACTGCTCACCACCGGCGACGGCATCGTGTCCGGTGCCGCGGGTCTGCAACGGCAGAACGGATACGCCCCGTGGTCGGTGCGTGCCGGGGCAGTGGTCGTGGCGACCGGCGGCTGCGCATTCCTGTCGGGAAGCTTCGGAACGAACGTCGACACCGGCGACGGACTCCTGATGGCAGCCGAGGTCGGGGCGTCATTCTCGGGCATGGAATTCTCGACGGCCTACGCGCTGGCACCGGCGTGGAGTGGGCACAGCAAGGGTTTGATGATGCAGTTCGCCACGTACTACGACGCGGACGGCCGGACTCTCGGGGACGGCGGTTTCTCCGCACGCGGCGCCGCGATGGCGCACCTCGCCGCCGGCCGCCCCGTGTACGCGCGTCTGGACCGAGCCAGGCCCGACATCCGCGCGGCCATGCGCACGTCGCAACCGAATTACTTTCTGCCGCTGGACAAGGCCGGCATCGACCCGTTCACGCAGAAGTATCCCGTGCGGGCAGTCCTGGAGGGAACGGTGCGCGGAACCGGAGGCATCCGGGTCGCCGGCACCGACTGCGCGGACCGTCGGCCCGCCGGCAGGCGTCGCGCTCCATCGTCGGACTCGTGCAGGAGCACACCCTGCCGCTGCGACGCAGCTACCGGCGCAGCGCGACGAGTCTGCAGGACAGCGTGACAGCCCTCGACGAGGCGTGGTCGGGTGCCGCCGATCTGCTCGGCGGCACCGAACGGGAGCTGCTGCAGGCACGGTCGGCCGCCGCGATGCTCGCCGTCGCGCGGTGGGCGACGCACTCCGCGCTGGCGCGGACCGAGACCCGGGGGATGCACGTGCGCACCGACCTACCGGACGCCGATCCGGCGCAGACCCGCCGACCGCTGTCGGGCGGACTGGGCGAGGTGTGGGTGCGGCCGGAACGCGGCACCGCCGAGGCCCGGACGGTCGCGTCGTGATCGAGGTCGTCGTCGCCGACCGCTGCGTGCGATGCGACATCTGCATCAAGGTCTGCCCGACGGACGTCTTCCGTCGCGGCGCGGACGGGGTACCCGTCGTCGCGCACCAGGAGGACTGTCAGACGTGCTTCATGTGTGAGGCGAACTGTCCCACCGACGCGCTGTACGTCGCGCCGTTCGACACCCCGGTTCCCGAGGACTCGACGCACACCGACGCCGAGGGTTTGGCGGAGTCCGGGGCGCTCGGCGCCTACCGCGCCGTGATCGGGTGGGGTGGCCGTCGCACGCCGGGTTCCACACTCGACCGGAACCACCTCTTCACCCCGTGAGTACTTGTTAACGTCCGGCGGTTAAGAAGTACTCACGGGTGTGGCTTTGCGGATGAACCGGCCGATCTCGCGGATGGCGCGGGTGCCCTCGGGAAGCAGACCGGCGGCGGCCTGGAAGACGTGCACCTGCCGTTCCCACACCTGCAGTTCGCACGGCACACCCGCCTGGGACAGCCGCTCGGACATCAGTTCCGCGTCGACGTACACCATTTCCCGCGAGCCGGTCTGGATCAGCGCCGGCGGCATGGAGGCGAGGGAGCCGTCCACGGGTGACGTGGACGGCTCGTGCCCGCCCCTGGTGTCCAGTCTTTCGATCAGCCTGGACAGGGCACCGACCGCGCGTTTGGGGAAGACAGCGCAGAGGTCGGCGTTGGGATGGGCCAGCTTGTTCACCGGGTCGAGGTCGGTCAGCGGCGACAGCGCGACGTCGGCGGCGGGACGCGGCAGCCCCTGGCGCAGGGCTTCGAGCGTCACCATGAACGTCAGGAATCCGCCTGCCGAGTCGCCGGCGATGACGATGCGGTCGGCGGTGTACCCGTGCGAGAGCAGCCACCGGTACCCGTCGACGCCGTCCTCGACGGCCGCCCTGATGGGGTTCCGCGGGATCATCCGGTACGCGACGTTCAGCGTCGACGCCTTCGACTCCGCCGAGATCCGGGACACCATCTGGCGGTGGGAGTTGATCCCGCAGCACAGGAACGCCCCGCCGTGGAGGTAGAGGATCGCCCGGTCGGCGAGCTCACCCGGGGGCCGGATCCACTCGGCGCGGCAGTTCGGCAGCCGAATGGGCCTGCGCACGGTTCCGCTGATGGGACCGAGCGAGTATCCGAACAGGTCGACGACTCCCGCGGGCCACGGCAGTTCGGGGTAGCGCGCCCACCCGTCCAGGAACGGCCGGACCGTGCGGCGAAGTGTGTGCGCGAGGGCCGTCGACTGCAGGCTGGTCCCGGCGAACTCCCGCCGCGTCACCGGGAGGGGTGACGGGCAGAAGTCGAAAGTCGCAGTGCTCATAGCCTGCCTCCGATCCGGCCTCGGTGCCCATCGACATGCTGCCTTTAGGTTTCCACCTCTTTGCGCCGTACGGTCTACATCGAAGTTGGTCGCACGGACGCTACGCCCGACGTAGCATCCAGGCAAAAGTCGTAATGGGATAGTGACCGAGCGGGGGTGAACGTCCAGGTGGGGATCATGCCGGTTACCGATTCGATATTCCTTCTCGGAGAATCGCGAGAGCATCCGATGCACGTGGGATCGCTCGAATTGTTCACACCGCCGGAGGATGCCGGCCCCGACTACGTGAAGTCGATGCACGAAACTCTGCTGAAGCACACGGACGTCGACCCTACTTTCCGGAAGAAGCCCGCGGGCCCCGTCGGCAGTCTCGGGAACCTGTGGTGGGCCGACGAGTCGGACGTCGACCTCGAATACCACGTGCGTCATTCGGCCCTCCCGGCCCCGTACCGCGTCCGGGAACTGCTGACGCTCACGTCCCGGTTGCACGGCACGCTCCTGGACCGTCATCGCCCGCTGTGGGAGATGTATCTGATCGAGGGTCTCGGCGACGGCCGGTTCGCCATCTACACCAAGCTGCACCACTCGCTGATGGACGGGGTCTCCGGGCTGCGGCTGCTGATGCGGACGCTGTCGACCGACCCGGATGTGCGCGACGCACCGCCGCCGTGGAACCTGCCGCGAAGAGCGTCGGCCAACGGAGCCGCCCCCGACCTCTGGTCGGTGGTGAACGGGGTCCGTCGCACGGTCGGTGAGGTGGCCGGTCTCGCACCGGCGTCGCTGCGCATCGCCCGCACCGCGATGGGGCAGCACGACATGAGGTTCCCGTACGAGGCGCCCCGCACCATGCTGAACGTCCCGATCGGTGGCGCGCGCCGGTTCGCCGCGCAGTCGTGGCCGCTCGAACGCGTCCACGCCGTGCGGAAGGCGGCGGGGGTCAGTGTCAACGACGTGGTGATGGCCATGTGCGCCGGGGCGTTGCGGGGGTACCTCGAGGAACAGAATGCGCTACCGGACGAGCCGCTGATCGCGATGGTTCCGGTGTCGCTGCGCGACGAGCAGAAGGCCGACGCCGGCGGCAACGCGGTCGGGGTCACGTTGTGCAACCTGGCGACGGACGTCGACGACCCGGCCGAGCGTCTGACGGCGATCTCCGCCTCCATGTCCCAGGGGAAGGAACTGTTCGGCAGCCTCACCTCGATGCAGGCGCTGGCGTGGTCCGCGTTCAACATGTCGCCGATCGCCCTGACGCCCGTGCCGGGGTTCGTCCGCTTCACGCCGCCACCGTTCAACGTGATCATCTCCAACGTCCCGGGGCCGCGGAAGACCATGTACTGGAACGGGTCCCGGCTCGACGGCATCTACCCCACGTCGGTGGTGCTGGACGGGCAGGCACTCAACATCACACTCACCACCAACGGCGGCAACCTCGATTTCGGTGTCATCGGGTGCCGCCGCTCGGTGCCGAGCCTGCAACGCATCCTCTTCTATCTCGAGACGGCTCTCGGCGAACTCGAGGCGGCACTGCTCTGAGAGGCCGCGTATTTCAGCGCCGGGCCGACTCCTGCTCGACGAGTGCCCGGCGCGATTCCTCGTGGAGCACCCCGAGCAGTTCGTGTTCGACGTCCGCGAACTCGGGCGACGTCATCATCGACAATTCGCGGGGACGCGGCAGGCCCACCGTCACCTCGCGCCGCACGGTCGCGGGCCGCGCGGACAGCACGACCACCCGGTCCGACAGGTAGACGGCCTCCCGGATGTCGTGGGTGATCATCAGCACGGTCCACCGGTAGCGCTGCCACACGTCCTGCAACCAGGTCTGCATCTCGGTGCGGGTCAACGAATCCAGGGCGCCGAACGGCTCGTCGAGCAGCAGCACCGGACGGTCCTGGACGACGGTCCGCAGCATCGCGGCCCGCTGTCGCATCCCACCGGACAGTTGGCTGGGGCGGGCGTCCTCGAACCCGCCGAGACCGAACACGGAGAACAGTTCCCGAGCCTTGTCCCGCGCCTGCTTCCGGGGCACGCCCTGCACCTCGAGTCCGAGGGTGGTGTTGTCGAGGACGGTGCGCCACGGGAACAGCAGGTCCTTCTGCGGCATGTACGCGCACTTCGCGGGGCCACTCCCCGCGGGACGCACCGGTTCGCCGCCGATCGTGACGGTGCCGGCGTCGGGTTGGTCGAGACCGGCGAGCATGGAGAACGCGGTGCTCTTCCCGCACCCGCTCGGGCCGATCACCGACACGAACTCACCCGGTTCGACGGTGAACGAGACGTCGTCGAGGACGGGCCGGATGCCGCCGCGGACCGGGAACCCCTTGCTCAGACCGGACAGTGCGACGCGCGCGGTCTCACTCATGCCGGGCCCTTTCGTTCTTGATCCACGGGGCGACGACGCGCTCGACCGCGAAGGTGAGCAGGTAGAGGCTGACGCTGATCACGGCGGTCACGAGCACCGCCGCCAGCACGAGGTCGGTGCGGAAGGAGTTCTTCTGCGTCGCCATGTAGATGCCGAGACCGGCCGTGGCCCCGACGTATTCGGCGAACACGGCGCCCACCACGGCGTACGTGATGCCGATGCGCAGGGCGGTGAAGAACCGGGGGATCGCCGACGGAAGCCGCACGTAGCGGAATTCTTGCCATCGTGAGGCACCCATGCTGCGCAACAACGCGCCCGCCTCCCGGTCGGCCGCGGCGAAACCCTCGATCAGACCGATCGTCATCGGGAAGAACGTGGCGAGGGCGATCACGAGAATCTTCGGCAGCAGACCGAATCCGAACCAGATGATCATCAGCGGCGCGATCGCGATGATCGGCAGCGTCTGCGACACGACGAACAGTGGAACGAACGCGCGTCGCAGCCACGGCGAGAAGTCCACGAGCACGGCGAGCGCCCACGCGAAGAGCAGGGAGACGGCGAACCCGATCAGCGTCACCTGGAGTGTCGCGGAGGCGTGACCGGAGATGGCGTCCCGCGCCCGCCAGCCCTGTTGGACCACCCGCAGCGGCGACGGCAGCACCTGAGGCCGGATACCGCTGACCGTCACGTACACCTGCCATGCGACGACCAGCAGCGCCACGACCACGACCGCGGGCAGCACCCGCCGCAGCAGCGGGGACGCGCCCGGGGCCGTGGTGCGGAGACTGGGGTCAGGGCTGAGCGAGGTACTCATTGGTGAAATACGTCGACCAGTCGGGTTCCGTGGTCAGCGGTGCCCCGTCGGGGCCGGTGAGCAGGCCGTGCTTGAACAGGAAACCGGAGTAACCCGCCCACTGCTCGGCCGTCTGTGTCCCGACCTTTCCGGAACTGTCCTTCATGTATTCGGAGGACAGCATCTGTTGGCTCTCTCGCACGAGGGACTCGTCCGTGAAGGCGCCGGGGTTGGCGTCGATCAGTATCTGTGCGGCCTCGTCCGGCTGGTCGGCGGCGAACTGGTATCCGCGCTGCAGGGCCTGGACGAACTTGCGGGCCTGCTCGGGATGGTCGGCCATCCATTGCTCGTTGCCCTCGATGACGAGCGCGTACGCATCCGGGAAGCCGTAGTCGGTGTAGTGGAAGTAGCGCATCGGGGTGCCCTGGTGCTCGGCCTCGATGCCCTCCCAGCCGAAGAACGAGACGGTGAAGTCGGCGGTGCCGGAGTACACGGCCTCGTACGCCGAGGTGCCGAGCGTGACGGTGGTGAATTCGCCCTTGCCGCCGTCGTTCCGAATGATCTGCTTCAGCGTCTCCTCGCCGTCCGGGTCCGCGAACCCGGCGTAGATCTTGCCGTCCAGATCCCGGGGGCGGGTGATGTCGGCGCGATCCGCCTTCACCGCGATGCCCGTCGCCCAGTGCTGCAGCGGAGCCATCACCGACGTGGTCTGTGCGCCCGCGGCCTTCGAGAACGTCGCGGAACTCTGGAAGCTCACCCCGAACTCCGCGTTGCCGGCGTCGACCAGGGTGTCGGGCGAGGTGTCGTTGTAGGGCAGCACCTGCACGTCGAGTCCGGCGTCCGCGAACCAGCCTTCCTGCTGGGCGACGAACAGACCGGTGTGGTTGGTGTTCGGTGTCCAGTCGAGTGCGAACCGGATGGTGTCGCCGGACTGCGAGTCACCGGCGCAACCGGTGAGCAGCGACAGGGCGGAGACCAGGACGACGGCTGCGGTGGCAGCGCGCTTGGTACGAGAGAAGAGTGTCACGACGCCGGCCATTCCTGCTTGTTGAGAGCGGTGTCCCAGAACATGTGCTCGTAGCGGCTGGCGATCACGAACGCCTCCGCCATCGCCTCACGCTGGGCATCGGTCGCGGCCTCGGCCGCGGCGTCCACGAGTTCGCGGGCCGTCGCGACGGCGGCGTGGAACTCCTCGGCGTCGTAGGTGGTCACCCACTGTGCGTAGGGGTGCGACGGGTCGGCGGAGAGCACCTCACGGGCGCTCGCCGCGAGCCGGTGCCCGACGTCGGCGTAGATCCAGAAGCACGGCAGCACCGCGGCCGCAGCCACCGCGTACGGCTCGGTGGCGGCGACGGCCGTCAGATACGAGATGTACCCGAGGCAGGCCGGCGAATGCTGCGGCTCCACGTCCGACTCGGGGAGTCGTCCGCTGGTCAGCAGATTCTGGTGCAGCGTCGCCTCGACCGTGGCGGCCTCGGCGGCCGAGCCCGCCCAGAACCCGGCCTCGACCGGGCCCGGCGCATGCGCGGCGACCAGCGAGAGAGCCTTCGCGTACCCGGTGAGGTACAGGAAATCCTGCTCGATGTACGTGCGGAACACGTCCAGCGGCAGCGTTCCGTCGCCGAGGCGGCGCAGGAACTCGAGTTCGTCGATCGCCTCGCGCAGCACCTTGGTCCGGTCCCACAAGTGGTCCGTGAATCGGGCGTGCTGGCCGGTGCCGGCAGCATCGTGGACAGAGCTATTCACAACGTTGACATCCCTTCGTCAGCATTACCTGAGCAGGTTCCCGGGTGTGTTCTCAGCCCCGCCTGTGCGGAGCACCCCGTGTCAGAACAAGCCGACCCTAGCACCGGCCGTGCCGCGGGCGGAAAGGCCCGGGTCGGTCGACGGGCTCAGCCGGCGAGGAACGCGGCCGCGGTCGGCGGGAGAGACGCGGGGCCGCGCCGGTAGATCTCCGCGGGCCGGCCGGTCCCGACGACGGCCATGTCGCCGGTGTTCTCGAGGGCCGGCATCATGTGGCGCCGGAACGAGTCCTTCGGCAGGGGACGTCCGAACACCACCTCGTACACCCGGCGGAGTTCGAGCACCGTGAACGTGTCGCCGGCCAGGCCGGACGGGTCGACGGCCCGCGCGTACCGCTCGCGCAGGTCGGCGACGGCGAGGGCGACGACGTCCGCGTGGTCGAACGCCATCTCCTGCGTCACCCGGTCGTCGTCGACGGTGATCAGCATCGTGTCGCGGGGGAGCGCTGTGCGGGGCAGCGCGGCGCCGTGCGTCATCGACAGCACCCACCCGCGATCGTCGCGGTCGGGGTCGTCGAGCATCGCCAGCTGATGGAATTCGGTGCCCGTCAGCCCGGCCGTGGTGTGCAGGCACCGCTCGGCGGCGTCCCGCAGTCGTTCACCCTCGTGGAGGAAGGTGCCGGGAAGGGTGAAGTGGCCTGAACGGCGTGGAACCACAATCACTTTCAGTTCCGTTCCGTCGACGGTGAGGACGGCGACGTCGACCGCCACGGAGGGGCGCGGATAGTCGAGGAGGCTCTTGCCGTCGGAATCAGTCCATGCGGCCACGCAGGAATGTTAGCGCACGGTTGATCTATCTCGCGTTCAATCGGTCCTGCCTGCTCATCGTTGGTAGTTTGGCGAGAGATTCCCGGTACGTGCTGCGTGAGGAGATTCGTCCGTGGAGGTCGACAAGTCCGGCGACACGCTCGTCGTCCGTGCCCGGGACGGCGACGTGCGTGGCTATCCCGAGGGCGACGTCTACGCGTGGAAGGGCATTCCGTTCGCCGCGGCGCCCGTCGGCGACCTGCGGTTTCGCGCGCCGGTCCCGCCCGCACCGTGGGAAGGTGTGCGCGACTGCGTCGACTTCGGCCCGATGGCGCCGCAGGGGCACGGAACCGCCGTCCCCATCGATGCGGGACTCGAGATGGACGAGGACTGCCTGTCCGTCAACGTCTGGGCCCCGAGACCCGACGGCACTCCGCGGCCGGTGATGGTGTGGATCCACGGCGGTGCCTACTGCCTGGGAACCGCAGCCCAGGGCATCTACAACGGGCGCATCCTGTCCACCCTCGGCGACGTCGTGCTGGTCTCGTTCAACTACCGGGTGGGAGCGCTCGGCTTCCTCGACCTGTCGTCGTTCTCGACGGCCGAGCGGGTGTTCGAGACCAACTGCGGGCTGCGTGACCAGGTCGCGGCCCTCGCATGGGTGCGCGACAACATCGCATCGTTCGGCGGTGACCCGGACGAGGTGACGGTGTTCGGCGAGTCGTCCGGAGCCGGGTCGATCACCACGCTGATGACGTGTCCGAGCGCCGAGGGGCTGTTCCACCGCGCGATCGCCCAGAGTCCGCCCGCCACGTCGGTCTACGGGAGTGAGCGGGCGGCCACCGTCGCGAAACAGTTCCTCGACATCCTCGAGGTGGAACCCGGGCAGATCGACACACTGCTGCACCTTCCGTACCGCACGGTGATCGAGGCCAGCGACACACTCGTCAACGAGGTTCCGACGAGGATCCCGGGCACGCTCGCCATGGCACCCGTGGTGGACCGCGACTTCCTGCCCCGCTACCCGGTGGCCGCGTTCCAGAAGGGCTACTCGCACCGCATCCCCCTCATCATCGGTTCCAACAAGGACGAGTCGTCGATCTTCAAGTTCATGAAATCGCCTCTGCTGCCGGTCACTTCGGATTCGGTGCAGGAGATGCTGAGGGCGATCGCGACCGATCACCCGGAACTGCCCGCCGCTCGCCTCGCCGACATCCTGTCGGCGTACCCGGACCGCGGAAAAGCGAAGGGCGCGCTCGCGATGTCGCGGGACGCCGCGTTCCGGATGCCCGCCCTGTGGGTGGCCGACGCCCACAGCCGGCACTCGCCGACGTGGATGTACCGGTTCGATCAGGCCACGCCGATGCTCAAGGCCGCACGGATCGGAGCCGGCCACGCCACCGAACTCCCGTACGTCTTCGGCAATTTCGACACCCTCAACATCGACCCGACGTTTTGGCTCGGCGGCCGGAAGACGGCGCTCGAGGTGTCGGGCCGGATCCAGCGCCGGTGGCTCGCGTTCGCGCGGCACGGTGTCCCCGCCGCGCTGGACGGGTCCAAGCACTGGGCCCCCTACGACGAGGAGAACCGCTCGACGTTGCTGATCGACGGCGCGGACACCCTCGTGAAGGACCCGGACCACGAGATGCGGATCGCCTGGGGCAACGACGTCATGGGCTTCAACTGACGGGCACCTTGTCGTCGAGTTCCTTCAGGACGGGCAGCGCGAAGCAGGCCAGCCCGATGATCAGGACCGGGATCGCGAGCACGAAGAACGTCGGCTGGATTCCCCACTTGTCGAGGAGGGGACCGGCCAGCAGGTAGCCCAGCGGGCCCGCGGCGTACGCGGTGGACGTCATGACGCCGGTGACCCGACCACGCATGTGCTCCGGGCTGCGAGTCTGCATGGCGTAGTTGGCGATCGGGCCGACCGGACCGAACACGAGACCCTGGAGGAGGGCCAGCGCCAGAATCGCCCACAGCGGCGGCAGGAAAGCCATCGCGACCATGGCCGCGCCCAGCACCGTCACCGCCACCACCATCAGCGTCCTGCGCGACACGAACGGCGCGAGCGGTCCGTACGCGAGGGCGCCCACCACGCCGCCGATACTGAGCGCCATCAGCACCGAACCCAGCTGGGCGGGCTTGTCGAGTTCGGTGAAGTACACCGGGAACACCACCGATTCGACGGGCATGTACAGCGCGACCACCGCCATGTCCACGAGCGCGATCGTCCGCAGGAGCCGGTTGTGCCACACGAACTTCAGCCCCTCGAGCGTGCCGTGCCAGATGGACGTCGGGCGCGTGGACGTGTCGGGTCTGCCGGCGTTCTCCAGTCGCAGGAACGCGATGGTGACCACGGACAGCACGAAGCCGACGGCGGTGACCCACAACGTGTTCACCGCACCCACCGTCGCGATGAGGACACCGCCGATGCCCGGACCGACGAGATACGCCACGTTGTAGTTCGCCTCGTAGAGGCTGTTCATCCGGTCGAGGGACCACCCCGCCGACTTCGTGGCGGCGGGCAGCATCGACTCCCGCGCCGCGATCCCGGCCGGATCGAACGCGGCGCCGATCGCGGCGAGGACGGCGATCACCGTCACGGTGAGGCCCGTCGTGTTCGCGATCACCGGGATGGCCGCCACGGACAGGGCAGACAGGCAGTCGGAGATCATCGACGTGCGGCGACGTCCGAACAGGTCGACGAACGTGCCCGCGAACAGGCTCGACACCAGCAGCGGGAGGGTGGCCGCGCCCGCGACGATCGCGGCGTCCGACGCGCGACCGGTCCTCTCGAGCACGAGCCAGGGCAGCACGACGATCGCGATGCCGTTGCCCGTGGACGAGAACAGCGTCGCGAGGTTCAAGAGGATCAGGGGCCCGAACCGGCGAGGCACGGCCGTCTCGGTGGCGGTCACGGCAAGGGTCCTCTGGTCGGCTCGATCGGTGGTCCTTCGACGCTAACAGCGAGGTCGTGGCCACCGCGAGCGAATTTCGGCCGCTACTGGTTGCGTTGCAGGGTCAGTTCGGCGAGGGTGCGCGCACCGTCGCACGGGTCGCCGGTACCAGACCGCTGCTGCACCCACCACGTGATGACACCGGAGTAGGCGGCGGTGATCCCGCACGTCGCCGAATCACCCGGACGCCGGGCGCTGAACGCCGACGTGCCCGCGATCGACGTGGTTTCCACCTGATAGCCCAGCTGGTCCGCCACACTCCGCTCCCGTTGCAGCGAGTTGTTCTCGAACCAGCCGAACGTGACGTCGATGGATCCGGCGGCGGACGACACCGTCCACATGCACACCGCGCCGAAGAAATACTGGTCGATGCCGGCGCCGTGGAGGGTCTCCGCGATCTTGTCGTTGGGGACGGCGTCGCACTCGCGGAGGAGCTTGTCGAACTGCGGTGAGCCGCCGTCTTCGGAGGCGGCCGCGCCCTCGGGCAGGGGACTGCCGGTGACGGAGGTGCCGCAGCCGGCGAGCACCACCGCGGACGCCACCGCCGCGGCGAGCCGGCGGGCGGCGCTCACCTGACCTTCTCCAACGTCAGCCGGCCGAGCGCGGTCGGGGCCGCGCACGGATCGGAGGGCGCGTTGCCCGTGCCGTAGCGGACCAGCCAGTGCACGAAGTCGGAACCGGTGCCCAGCGCGACCTCGCAGAACCCGACGTTCTGCGAGGAGAACCCGCGGTGCCCGGCGATCTCGAGGTCGTGGACCTCGTGACCGATGCCCTTGGCCACCGACCGTTCCCGATCGATGGGGCTACCGCGGTACCAGGTGAACATCACGTACCGTTCGCCGCCGTCCGCTTCCCACCGGCACTTGATGCCGTTGCGCGACACCGGGGTGAGCCCGGTGATCCCGGCCCGCTCGTACACCTCGGCGTCGGTCAGCGAGCCGCATTCCCCCACGAACGCGCCGGGCTGCGCGGACACCGACGTCGTCGGCGCGGACGCCGCCGGAGCGGTCTCGGAACCGTCGCCGGCACCGCAGCCGGCCAGCACGACCGCCGCGGCGACCACACATGTCGCGCGGACGGTCAGGCGGACCGGATCAGACGAGCTCCGCATAGCTCGGATTCTCGGCGATGTACTTCTCGACGTACGAGCACGACGGAATCACGGTGAGCCCGCTGGCCTTCGTGTCGTCGAGGGCGGCCTTCACCACCTCCGCGGCCAGACCCTGACCACGGAACTGGGGGTACGTCACGGTGTGGTGGAAGTCGCGGGCACCGTTCCGCTCGAAATAGTCGGCGTATCCGGCCAGCTGACCGTCGAGGTAGATCTCGAACCGGGATTCCGACACGTCGTGCTCCACCGTGGCCGCCACAGACCGCTCCTCTGCTCGTGTGGCGTGCGCGCTGTCCCGCGCACGCTGTCACCCGCAGATTACCGTCAGTCCGCGAGGTTGGTGCGCAGCAGCATGACGTTGTAGTCCGACCAGGTGGTAGCCAGGAAATACAGATCGGATCCCTGCGACCACGGGTGCATGTACGCGCCGTACAACTCGGGCACGTCCCGGCTGCTCACGAGCACCTCGGGTTCGCTCCAGCCGGATTCGAGATGGTCGGACCGGCGCATGACCACCGAATTGCCGGCGTCGGTGTACATCGCCACGAACTGACCGAGGTACTGGTTGAACTGCACCGACAACTCGCTGACGGGTCCGGGGATGACCGGTGCGGCGACGGTGGCGTTGGCCTTCACCCACGCCTTGCCGTCCCAGTACTCGTACAGCGTGAGGTTCCGGATGTCCGCTTCCTTCACCCGCGACAACCGGGCGTCGCCGGAGCGACCCGACGGCGTGCCGAACGCGTAGACGAATCCGTCGTGCTTGACGTACGAGCCCATCTGGAAGTTCTCGGCGCCCGTGCCGGGCACGTTGGGCCGCAGCGTCAGGGGGTCGGTGACCCAGTTCTCGCCGTTGTCCACGGAGTATGCGATGCCGGACGCGTTGGTGTCCCACTCGCCGGGGGCGCCCCAGCTCCGCACGGACATGTAGTTGATGTACTGCGTCGCGCCGGGACCCTCGCCGACCGAGATGCCGGTGGTGGGGATGACGGTCTGCTCCACACCCGGGATCTTCTTGCTCTGGATGATCTCCTTGGAATGGTTCGGGGTATCGACCGGGGAATTGTCGATGCCCATCCCGTCGGTGAGGTCCTTGTCGGAGCTGCGCAACAGGATGTTGCTGCGCCAGTCGCCGACCAGACCGCACAGCGGATTGTCGCTCAGTCCGACGGTGTCACCGAACGCCGTGAGGATCTCACCTCCGCCGTTGTCCCACATGATGCCGAGGTCGGTGCCGAGCACCCGGAACCTGCCGATCGTGTCGTTGGAGCTGCGCGGACCGGTGATGTGCGCGATAGCCTGAGTTTTGCCACGTAGCTCGGGAAGGCGACCGTCGCTTCCGTTGAGCCAGGGAATGGGGTTGATGCCCTGATTCGAGCCGCTCGAGCCGAGGCTGCCGGTTCCGAGGCACGGAGCCGCCGCCGCAACAGGGGGCGTCATCGTGAAAAACGTGCAGGTAGAAGCGAGTAAGGCGGGCATCGCCAGGGAGGCGACACGGCGGAGTCTGGTCACGAGCGCACCTCTCTGCGAGGAATCGAGTCGGGTCCGGTCACGCTAGCAATACCTCACCTGTCACACCAGCCCCTAGGGTAACCATTGGGTATCGCACCCGGCCCGAGTAGCTACAGGATCGCTCCGGGGTTGAGGATCCCCAGCGGGTCCAGTGCGTTCTTGATCCGCTGCGTCAATTCCATGACGTCCTCGCCCAACTGGTCGGGCAGCCAGGCCTTCTTCAACCGGCCGACACCGTGCTCGCCGGTGATCGTGCCGCCGAGAGAGAGTGCGAGGTCCATGATCTCGCCGAAGGCGAGGTGAGCACGCTCGGCCATTGCGGCGTCCTCGGGATCGAACACGATGAGCGGGTGCGTGTTTCCGTCGCCGGCGTGCGCGATCACCGCGACCATCACGTCACGCTCGCGGGAGATCGCCGCGATTCCCTCCACCAGCGCAGGAAGTTTCGGGAGCGGGACCCCGACATCCTCGAGGAGCAGGCTGCCGAGCCTCTCGACCGCGGGGATGGCGAATCGTCTTGCCGCGGCGAAGGCTTCGCCCTCGTCTGGGTCGTCGGTGGTGAAGACCTCGGATGCGCCGTTCACCGTGCACGCGTCCGCCATCACGGAAATCTCTTCGGCCGCAATCGCACCGGGCGCGTCCGAACGCGCGATGAGCATCGCCTCCGCCGTCCGGTCCAGGCCCATCTTCAGCGCGTCCTCGACGGCGCCGATGGAGGTGCGGTCCATGAATTCGAGCATCGACGGCCGCAGCGTGCGGGTGATGGCCAGTACGGTGTCGGCGGCGGCCTGGACGGAGGCGAACGACGCGACGAGGGTGCTCGACGGCGGCTGGGCCGGGATCAGCCTCAGCGTCGCCTCCGTGACGATGCCGAGAGTTCCCTCGCTCCCGACGAACAGCTTGGTCAGCGACAGGCCTGCCACGTCCTTCAGTCGCGGCCCGCCCAGGCGCACGTCCGTCCCGTCCGCGAGAACGACGCGCAATGCGAGGACGTAGTCGGTGGTGACGCCGTACTTGACGCAGCACAGGCCGCCGGCGTTGGTCGCGACGTTGCCGCCGATCGAGCACATCTCGAACGACGACGGATCCGGTGGATACCAGAGCCCGTGCTCGGCGGCCGCGGCCTTGACCTCCGCGTTGAGCAGTCCCGGTTCGACGACGGCGATCCGCGTCACCGGGTCCACCTCGATCCGGCGCATTCGCTCGGTGCTGACCACCACGCAGCCCGCCACGGCGGTGGCGCCGCCGCTGAGCCCGGATCCCGCACCGCGCGGGATCACCGGTACCCGGTGCTCGGTCGCCCAGCGCATCACCACCTGGACTTCCTCGGTGGTCGTCGGACGGGCGACGGCGAGGGGGAGGACGGCGTCGGGATCGCGCGCCCAGTCCTGGCGGTAGGAGACCAGGATGTCCGGATCGGTGACGAGGCATCCCTGGGGGAGCGCGGCGGCGAGCGTCGCGAGTACGTCGTCGGTGACCGTCATCGTGACTCCTGAAATGCGGGTGTCGGAGGCCCCGACGGTAACCCAGCGGGCCACGGGTGTCCTCGAATTGGTCAGGCGTCCAACTGAACCGATTCCGACCCGATTGTTCGGATATCGCTCCAACCTGGACGTTCGGCCTGGAAGCGAGACCCCAATAGTCCATCTGTTAGTTACTTACGCGTAGGAGTCTCACGATGTGGGATCAGGGGGGTGAATTTTTTCCGGGGTCCCGGCGGTGGGGTATGCAA
>NZ_JAAOQS010000161.1:0-16180 GCF_011603105.1 Rhodococcus sp. A14
ACCCTCAACGACTCCAGATTCCGATTTCCATCTCGTGATTCAGACATGGTCAGGCAACATAGCCGGGCCTCACAGCGACCAGCTCGAAGAACACGAACCCACACTCCGGTAGTTCAGTCAACACACCCAGGGCCGATACTTTCGGCGGTGCCCGGCCCGGTAGGTCGCCTTGAGCTCGGCGACCGCGCGGCGGGTGGTGCGGTCGGTGCCGTCGAAGCCCATCGCGGTGAGCTTGTCGTGCACCACGTCCGCCCGGATCCGGCCCTGTGAGGCCTCCACCAGCTCCTCGATCTTCCCGAGGAACGGGTCGATCGAGCGTGCGCGGCGCTCACGCTCGGCCGGGTCGCGGCCGGCGTCGCGGAGCGCGACATACCTGGCCACCGTCTTCTCGTCACACCCGACCAGCTGCGCCGCCGAATGCGCACACTGGGTCAGGTCGTAGGCTTCCAAGATCTCCATCACTTCCCTGGCACACTTGGTCATGGGGTTCCTTCGGTCGGTTGGTTTGCGCGGCAAACCAAGCCAACTCGGGCGAAGGAACCCCGTCCGGTATTTACGCCAGCGTGTCAATCAGCTGTTTCGTTGGCCGCCCACCCGGAATTCTCGTGTCCACTGATCCGGAGAAACCGTGTCCGCCCAACCGGAGCGAACTGACCGCCTACAAGGAGTCTGACGTGTCCGTTGGCAGTTTCACTCGCCGGCATCGGCGCAGGACCATGGGTCGCCGCGGGCCTACACGCCGGGCATCGGGAATTTCCACACCGCCACCACAACCACGCCCATGATCAGACCGGCATACAGAACGGTGCCAGCCACCCCGACCCGCAACGTATTCAGCAGACTCATACCCAAGTTTTCGGCGATTCGTGCCATGACAACTCTTCTCTCACGTGCAGATAATTTCTCGACTGCCACGTCGACGACGCGTACCAGCCACTTTGGACCGACTTCGACACCTGCACAGTGGCCGAAATACCTATACCCATACGCGAAATTGGGTCCGCTTTGGGTCTCGACCTAGGGTTGCAACCGAACGCCCCCGAGCACCAGCCTTCTCCCACAGATTTAGCTGTGTTCTACGTCACACAATCGGCATCCGAGCCATGCCGCCCAGGCATTTCGCTGCACCGCGCAAATCGTGCGAGGCTTGCCGACCAGCCCGCCAGCAGTGAACCGACCGGGCAATTGGTGGTCTGAGTCCACGGCAAGTGAGCGGCTCGCCACACATCCTCGATTGCACAGAACAGTTACGAAAAGGCCCGGACACGCTGCAGCACAGAACAACCAGTGGACGATACAAGCTCGTCGCTCAATCACTCGATGCCGAACTCCGCCGGCACTGTTGTGGCGAAGCAGAACTCATCGGGTCCGGCGGTACCACCCTCGGTCGCCGGCTCGCGCCGACCCGTGACCGAGAGACTGCCAGCGGATCGCACACAGTGAAAGAAGACGTGAAATCGCACTTACCGGTCGGTAATTCAGGTTGCGGAGAAAGTGCAATGGCATGGCTCACACTCCCTGGACTTCCCTGCGCCGGCTCACGAAGATCAATTGTGCGCTGCTCGTTACTACGTGCAGGTTGTCCGTGTAGCGCCCCTGCCAGCTGATCTACATCGTTGGCGGGGGCTGCGCTTGGCTGCACCACAACACATCAACCGTGTCACCGCCGCTGTTCGCACCTTTAACGCGGCGAGCATCGGCTGACGTGTCACCCCTCGGAGCGAGTCGCCCGTCGCCTACCTCGTTCGTCTACGTCTGCGCACGCATCCTCGACGCCGCCCCCCTTCGCTGCCCGGACACGACGCAGACCATCGGCGAACCCGAACTCGGCAGATCGCCTCCCGACTTCTACACGAATACTGTTGTCCACCAGTCCTAGTTGACACTTTCGGGCTGTCACGCCGCAGGTCCGAACCGAAACCTGACGCCCACGGCCAACACCTCCACACGATGCCGAATCGTGTGCGCAGTCGTATGGAAACCGGCGAGGAACGTGCGCGCATATCGCTGCCATAGTGTGTTCCCGGTGGGAATCGAACGAATGTCACTGGAGTTGCCGCCCGGCGCGGCCCGTGAGGATGCGGAGAAGAGGGCGGTCGCACAGTTGCGGGCCCAGGGCGTCCGCGCCTGGTCCGATCTGTCCCTGCAGACGGTCTTGACGACCGATTCGCCCGGGATCAGCCGGTACACCTTCACCTACTGGGTCGACGAGAACAACCGTCACTGACCACCAGCGATCACCCATCACCCGGCGATCACTTGGCATCACACCGATGGCCTACCTCCGCCAAGTACGACTGGCCCGCGCCCACGAAGACCTGGCGACAACCGATCCCGCCCAAGGACGGTCTGTCCGCGACATCGCATACAAATGGGGTTTCAACCACGTGCCCCGATTCGCCGCCGCCTACCGTGAGCGATACGGCGTCCTTCCCTCGGAAACCTTGCGCAAGGTGTGACCCATAGCGACGGACATCGCCCAGAATCTCGTTCAGACTCTGCGACCACTGACCTTCTGAGGAAAACGACAAACGACGGTGCCCCGCGCCCGTGTATCCACCGGACCCGACCTACCCACAGAAAGGCACTGGCACTGGCGTTTTCATGCCCGTTGCCGCATCGCTGATCCCGACGTATTCTTCGCATCCCGACAACGAGCACTACGGGACTGTGGAAACGCCGTGAACGGGCATCAATGCGGATCTGCAGCAACCTCACTGCCCCAGCATCAACGAGACGGGACAGGTCTGTCGTAAATCGCAGCATCGACCGCCCGAGCCGGTCCAGCCGGGTGATCACCGAGACGTCGTCGCCGCGTAGCCGCTGCAGTGCCAGGTCGAGTTGGGGCCGGGAGGTCTTCGCCCCTGATCACCCTCGGCGCCGACCTACGCGATGCGGCATCGGCCTGAAGGTCCTCGAGCAGGGCATCGACACCGCCACCGCAAAGGGCCGCGCCATGTTCGGGATACTGTCGGTCCTGGCCGAGTTCCAGCGCGAGCTGATCGCGGCCAACACCCGCGACGGGCTGGCCGCCGCCCGCGCCCGCGCCCGCGGCCGCAAGGGTGTCCGGCCCTCGAAGCTCGGTCCAGATCAGATCGAACTCACCCAACAGTTGTACGACGCAGGAGAGCACACCGTCGCCCAGATCGCCGCCATGCTGAAAGTGCCGCGCACCACGGTGTATGGGCATCTGGATAAGAAGGCCCGCCGGTCTCAGCCCACAACGCCGCCCGAACCCTCGCCGCCAGTTCGGTCCTCCCGCATCTGCCCGACATGCGGGCACGAGCCCACCACTCGCGCCGAGGCCGCGCATCAACGCGCTGACCTCGCCGTGGATTGGCTCCACCTGGATCCGGACCGGCCAGGACAGCTGACCATCAGACACCACTGTCGGCATTGCGAACCCGATCAGCCCGCCGGCGACATCGCCTGCACCATCTGTGGTGACGGCCCCATCCTCACCGGTCCGTCCGCCGCACACATGGAGATCGGTTCGCTTCCCGATTCGACTCTCCGGTGGCTGACCGATGCCGGCTGGGACACCACGCCTGCACTGCGGTGTCCCGATCACTCCGCCACGTAGAGCAGCCCTCGATGTGGACCAGGGACTGCTCAATCCGGCCCGAAACATCCGGCAGCGAGCTCTGTGGTTACTTCCGACCGGGTGACATACCAGGCTCGAGGTGATCGACCAGGCGCGGAGGGTCGGAGCGGCGCGAGGGGATGGACCGGCGACTGGATCGCCCAGGCGCTGTCGCGGTTCGAGTACACGGTCGGATCGCTCGTGCCACCGATCTACACCCTGTATTCGCGCGTACTGCATCCCGCCGCACGGATCGACCCCGACCCTGGCGAGCGAGTCCCGGTGCGATGGGCGGAAGTTGCCGCCCATACCGGCGGCGTCACCAGACCGTCGAGTGGGGCTCGTTGCTACAGGCCGGCATGCATCACGGTGTCGGTGACGGCAGCGGAACCGTCTGGAACTAAGAACCCGACGAAGGGGACATGCCGGAAGAACAGTTCGCGGCGCTGGCCGATGTCCTCGTGCAACACCACTACTCCGGACGACTGCTGGTTCGGCTTCTGGTAAGGCCGCGCCGGTCATGGCATGAACCTGCCTCATCCCGGGCCGCGCCGTCCATATTCCGTTCCGGGAAAACTACCTCGCGCGCGGCACCGTGCGCGATGCCGTGCGCACGTTGGGGTCGTGCGGGCCGGATCTGTGGTGGCCCCAGGATCGGGTGTGGTTCGTCGCCTCGGACGTCGACCTGATGTCGACTTACATTGGCTCGTCGACTGCACCCTCTCGGACACGCCGTCCCGGCGTAGCCCCCACGACCGCGCGCAACGCGTCGGTGGCCAGCATCTCGGTTAGATCCTCGACGACGGCGGTCTCTCGCATCCACCACGAGCCACTGGGTCGGGCAGTCGGTTCGGTCCTCCGAACCTCGGACGGGATGCGGAAGCCGGAGGCTAGAGTCGATCACGTCGGATGTGGGAGCAGGGGAGGTGGGCGGTGCCTACGTCTCGGTTGCAGGCCGACCTGAGGACCCTGCCGATCATCCTGGCCCTGTCCTTCGCCTTCACGATCACGGTCGTCGACCCGCTGGTGCTGAGCCTGAATCTGCCGCAGGTGAGCCGGGCCCTCGATGTGCCACCGCAGTTCGGCGGATTGCTGGGCGGCATGGCGACGCTGGTGATGGCCGCCGCCGTCCTCGCCGCGGGCAACCTCGGCGACGCGTTCGGGCTTCGACGCTTGCTGATGTCGGGACTGGTCGTCGTCACGGTCGCCAACCTGCTCTCCATGCTTTCGCCCAACTACACCTTTCTGTTTGCGATGCGAGTCTTGGACGGATTGGGAATGACGGCGCTGCTCGGCGTGCCGCTGGCCCTGCTCAAGGCTTCCGTGACGGACAAGCAGCGGCCGACGGCCATCGGCGTTTTCGTGGCCGTCGAGATGGTTCTCTGTGGGGTACTCCCGGCGCTCACGGGCTGGGCGGTGGCGGCCGTCGGCTGGCGAGTCGTGTTTCTGGTCGCACCGCTGCTCGCCGTGATCTCGCTTCTGCTGACGGCGAGGTACGTCCCGGAGACGCCCGTTCAGCATCGCGCTCGGCTGGACGTGGCCGGCGTCGCCCTGGTCGGTACGGCGCTCCTGGCACTCGTCATCGGACTGGCAGCCGCGCAGAACGGCATGTTCCGGCCCGAGACATGGCTGCCGCTGGCTGTCAGCGTGGTCGCCGCCGTGCTTTTCGTTCGCCACGAACGCCGCACCGCCGAACCGGCACTGGACCTGGCTCTGTTCGGAAGCCGGCCCTTCAGCGTGGCTCTGGCCGCGACCTTCACGCTGAATTTCCTCATGGCCGGACTCGGCATCGTCCTGGGGCAGTTCGGCAGTGTCGTGCTCGCGCTGTCGCCGGAGACCATCGGCCTGTTGTTCCTCCCCGGCACGCTGCTGATTGCCGGCTTCGTGGTCTTGTCCGGGAGCCTGGTGGGGAAGTTCTCGCCGAGACCGGTGATGGTCGTCGGCCTCCTGTTCATGGCAGCCGCCGGACTGCTGATGGCGGGCACAGTCGACCCGACGATGGCGCTGTGGCTGCTCGTCTCGGCCGTGTGGCTGTACAACCTGGGCTCGATGGTGACGTCCACATCGGTGTCCGAGACGGTGCTCTCCCAGGCGCCCAGCGGGCAGTCCGGAACGGTGGCTTCCGTGCAGTTGGCCTTCGGGATGACCGGCTATGCGTTCGGACCCACCGTGTACCTGCTGCTTCTCAACGTGTTCTTCCAGCGCGAATGGCTGGCCGACACCGAGGCACGCGGACTGACGGCGACCCAGGGCGAGCAAGCCGTGGATGCCGCGCGCAGTTCGGTGGCGCAGAGCCTCGGTGGCGCCGGGTACGACCCGAACCTGCTTCGGCAGGTGGGCGGTCTCGACCTCGGAGCGGACTTCGCCGACGCGGTGCGACTCACCATGCTGACCGTCAGCGTCCTGCCCGTCGCTGTGGCGGTGGCGGCCTTCGTGCTCATGGCCCGCCGCAAGAAGCCGACGGTGTGAAGGTGACTACCAGCACGTCCCTCCGGGCCGGCTCACCGCGGTCGACGGGTCGGATCGGCGAGACACCGTGCCAGGTGCAACGGTCGTCGCCCAGGAGGAAGGTGCCGGGTTCGCGCGGGGTCGCCGTCACGAGTCGTTCGCCGTCCGGGCCGAACACCGAGCTTTCGCCCCCGACGGCATTGTCGACGCCGATCAACAGGGAACCGACCAGCGTGACACCGTCGCGGTGCACGCCCTCGGGCGTGGGCCGGCCCTCGTTGTCAGCCGATGCGATCACGCGGAACGGATGCACGCAGACCGTCCATTCGGGAGCGTCGTCGAGGACCGGCGCGATCCGGCCCACCAGCTTCACCGTGCGCTCGAACAGCGGATCTTCGAGGAACGCGGCTGTCAGCGGTTCGAAATGGCGGTCTCGTCCGAGGTAGAGAAGGTTGGAGTCGTCAGGCTGTACGAATTCACCGTGCGCCGTCGGCTCCAGCGCGCCGTCGACCGACCGGTACCGGAACCGGCCGTAGCGCCGCAGCCGGTGCACGCCCTGTTCTGCCGCGTACGGGTCGGGCGCAAGCTCCTCCCAATGCGCGGAGAACCGAACCCAGGGATCGGCGTCGGCACCGATGGATCGCCTCAGGTCTGCCGCCGGCATCAGGAACGTACCCACGGAAGCGAGCGCTCGCCGTGCGGCGTCGACCGGGTCCGTGCCGGCTTCCCTGCCCCCCGCGGCGTCCTCCCTCATCTACTCAGAGTCGCCGAGGACGGTCCCACAGCGCAACCTTCGCCGGTGCAGGGGCGGCGATGAATTCGGGAAGCGATTCGGTGGGCCAGACCTCCCCGCCGTATTCGGCCGGTCCTGCTGGGCGATGCGGCGGATGGTCCAGGCGCATACCGCGAGCACCCCACGTACCAACCTGTCATCGGAGCAATATCGCACCCCCAACTAGAAGCAGAGCGGCTAGCCTTGCTTCCCCTTTCACCGGCCTAACGTTTACCGTCAGGCCGGGCGAATCGTGTTGCCGATTCTTCTGTTTTCAGAACAAGGTCGGTGTGTCGGTGTGCAGGAACGCCGCCTGTACGGCCTCGTCGTCCCACCCCGCCACGTACCGCTTCGCGCAATGCCCGCGACCGCGCTGCGCGTGCCGCCCGATCGGGCCCGTACAAATGCCATGTCTGCCCGCGGCCGCCGCCGCGCCCCTTCGCGCCCATCCCGGCGAGATTCTGTGCTTGCGTGCCGAGCACGACATGCGGACGACCCAACGCTTCCGACGACGCCCGCACACAGATCGGGTTGTCGCACACTTCGTGCAACGCGACCTCGTCATCAGTCAGCGGGCGGCCGCGTTCGATCGCCAGCGCGTACCGGTGCGGCCGCACCACCCTTGTCGGCCATCGCGCTTGATCCAAAAGACTGGTGGTGTGCGGTATTCGAAAGGTGCCGTATTCCTCCACCCGTAGCACGTGGGTCAGCTCAGTCCCATCCACTGCCGTTGCAGCTCGATCAGCGCGTACCGCCATTCGTCCGGAATGGGTATGAACCACACCCAGGAATCCATGGGTACTCCTCTCCCCTACCGATGCCGTCCTCGTGGATAAGCCCTCGTTACTGCATCGTTCCGTGACTCCTGAGTCATTACCGCTGGTCGTCTCAGGTATCCGTTCAGTCCGCGGCATCTCATGCGTGGCCCGGGCATAACAGATCCGGTGTGACCGTCCATCCGGCTGCAATAAGCCATCGTTGAACCGGATCGGTCACGTTGCCGTTCTCCGCCTGCTCGGTGAGCGCGTCGGCGAGGATGGGCCCGCCACCGCAGATGCTGCAGGCAATGCCGAATGCCGGTTGCCCGGGTTCGCAATGCCGACAGTGATGTCGGCTGATAACCGTTCCGCGAGGTCGGGATCGGCGTGGAGCCAGGCCACCGCGAGATCGGCACGTCGGTGCGCTGCCTCGGCACGCGTGGTCGGCTCGTATCCGCAGGTCGGACACGTGCGAGACGTAGACGCGGGCGGGTCAACGACAACGGTGATCTCCTGCGTGACCGGCGCGATGTCCACCCTTCGCTTGTTCAGATGCCCATACACCGTGGTGCGCGGCACTTTCAGCATGTCGGCGATCTGCGCGACGGTGTGATCGCCTGCGTCGTACAACCGTTGGGCGAGTTCGATCTGGTCCGAGCTGAGCTTCGAGGGCCCGCCGCCCTTGCGGCCGCGGGCACGGGCGGCGGCCAGCCCGTCGCGGGTGTTGGCCGCGATCAGCTCGCGCCGGTACTCGGCCAGGACCGACAGCATCCCGAACATGGCGCGGCCCTCTGCGGTGGCGGTGTCGATGCCCTGCTCGAGGACCTTCAGGCCGATGCCGCATCGCGTAGGTCGGCGCCGAGGGTGATCAGGGGCAGCATCGGCCGTCCGAGCCGGTCCAGCCGGGTGATCACCAGGACGTCGTCGCCGCGTAGCCGCTGTAGCCACAGATCGAGTTGTGGCCGTGAGGCTTTCGTGCCGCTCGCGTGGTCGATGTGGATGTGCTCGGCGGCCAGACCGGCGCGCCGCAGTGCATCGACCTGGTGGTCGAGGTTGTGGTCTGCGCCGGAGACCCGTGCGTAGCCGATCAGCATGTGTCGGCAATACCTCGAGCAGGGTTTTCGACATAGTTTCTCGACACGCGTTGTCGACCCTTCCGACGTGCCGAATTCGCCGGTCAGAGCCGGTGTCGAAAAGGATCGGTTTCCGTCATCACTTGCTCAGTCCCGGCGGTTACCGGGGCGGCCGGGTCGTCGAGTTTCCGGGCGGGTGGGTAGCGCCGCGGCGTTCTCGAAAGCGGGCCCGGTGGTGCAACATCACGACGTCGGATTCGGTGTGGATGCTACTGGGATGGCGGGCGATCGCGTCGTGGAAGGCGGCATGGACCGTCGCCGTGTCGTCGGCGAGAAGGTACGGTGCGGCGGCGTCGCAGTCGAGGAGAACTTCCCGTACGCCCGCCGCACCGGCGCCTGCTCGTCAAAGATCGCCGGCAGCACCACGTCGTCGACCAGGTGGAACGGGAAACGAACGAGCCGGTAGGCGGCCCGAATCAGCGCTCGCGCCACGGCGCCCAGTCCCATGGTCCGATCGTAACGCCCGGCACGGGCTGTGGTGACGCTGTCACAGGACAGGTCCCGACGGGGCCCGCCTCACCGCAGCGGGAACGGTGCGACCGGGCACGACGATTGTCCGTCGCAGCGTCCCCAACTGGCGGTGCGCTGCGCGCCCGCAGGGAAGGGCGCGAACGTTCCCGGGTGCTGACCTGCGCCTCGGATCGGGTGAGTTGTCCGTTCGGGCCGTGTGCGGCGCCGGCGTCAAATCCGCTCTTTCCATCAGCTCTTAGCCGTACGGGAAGGAGATCCGGGTGTCTGAGGGAAACGCAATCGGATGCTGGCCTTCGAACTCCGGTGTCCGCCCACGGTGGGCCCGCAGAAGCAATCATGGCCGACTTCGGCATGGACGCGCGGGAAATTCTTCGACCGGCTCAGAGCCCACTCGAACAGTCCCGCCGTCTCCTTTGCGTCCCGAGTTGGTCGAACGGATGAAGACGGTCGCCAGGCGACGCCTCTGGCTGCCACCTGATCGATGACTACCGTCCCCTTGCCTTCGACACTGAGACGGCGCCCACCGAAGGTTCGCGTGCGGGCCGGTCATCTGCGGAAGGATTCGCGTGCGGGCCGGTCATCTGCGGAAGGGTGCGCGAATCCCCGGGCGCCGACACCGGAAACTGAGGGGACCCCCAGACAGGGGTTCGGCCGGGAATGTTTTCACATTCTCGGCCGGATCTCTGCTTCTCGAGTTTCACCGTTACCGACTACCTCTCGATCCGCACATCTCAATCTACGCGCGCCCAGCGGGCACCGCAATACCGCGTATCGGCTGGTCACATGTGCTGTCGACGAGGGTGGGGCGACCGCGCGGGTCGGACAACTCGGGCGTCCCGCGAGGCCAAGTCTCCCGAGTGTGCCCGCCTACTGGTTCCTACTGGTTCAGCTGTTCGCCGGTGACGAGGAAGATGACCCGGCGCCCGACCACGACGGTGTGGTCACCGAAACGTTCGTAGAAACGCCCCAACAAGGTGGCATCGACCGCGGCCGGGATGCTGCCGGGCCAGGTCGGGTCTTCGATCAGGGTGAGCAGTCGTCGGTGCAGCTCGTCGAGCTCGTCGTCGCGTCTGCCGAGCTCGGTGGCCAGCTCGGGATCATGTGTGCGCAGGACCTGTTCGGCGAGGCCGGCCAGCGCGGTCGCCGCTCGCCCCATCCGGTTCAGGATTTCTTCTGTCTCCCCGGACGTGACGTGGTTCGGGTGCCGGCGGCGCACGCTCTCGGCCACATGCTGCGCCAGCCCGCCCATTCGGCTCAGATCCGACACCAGATGCACCCCGGTGACGACCTGGCGCAGGTCCCGGGCGACGGGGGCCTGCAACGCCAACAACGCCATCGCCTGCTCCTCACACGGACCGTGTAACCGCTCGATCTGCTCGGTGAGATCGAAAACCCGCTCGGCCAGCGGAAGATCGGCCCGGACCAGGGCGTCGGTGGCAGACTCGATGGCTTCACCGGCCAGGTGACACATCAGCGCCAGCCGGTTGGTCAGGTCGTCGAGCTGTTCGTGAAACTTGATCCGCATAGGCGTCATCCTGGTGCATCCACAACTGACTTCCGACCTGCTGGGCGATCCGCACGGGAGATCGCTCTTCGGGGTTACCGTGTGGGAGTGCCGGTACTGCGGAAGTTCCCGTCTCTCAGATCCTGGTCCGGGTTCCACGTCGAGACCGCCCAGATGACGACGACGTCGAGGGCGATGATCAGCAGTGACCACGCCGGGTAGTAGGGCAGCCACAGGAAGTTCGCCAGAATCGAGATCGCGGCGACGATGACGGCCGACACCCTCGCCCACCCGGCGCCGGTGAACAGGGCGAGGCCGACGATCGCGACGAGGGCGCCGAGGACGAGGTGGATCCAGCCCCAGGTGGTGAGGTCGAACTTGTAGACGTAGTCGATCCCGCGGACGAACACTTCGTCTTCGGCGACCGCGGCGATGCCCTGGCAGAACTGGATGAATCCGACGGTGACCATGATGATGGCCGCGAACATGGACGTGCCGGCTGCGAAACTGTGTTTGGTCGAGGGGTACTCGGACGCTGGGCCCTCCCCCACGCTGCGATCGGACATGGCCGGTCCTCCCCGAAGCTTCGATTTATCGGTACGACGATTGTCCGCCGCCGCGTGCTCCGTTCACGGGAGAACCCGGATTCCGGCACCGTGACCCCGCGCGCGAGAAATCAGCGGACAGAATCATTGCTGCTGCCGAACGCATGATGGTCCGGCGGGCCGGCTCGGACCCGAACCCCTCGACGCCGACCCCGGACGAGCGGCGAGATGACGGCATGCGCCCCCACCGTGGTAGTCAGACCCTCCGGTCTTATCGAGCGATGGGAATCACCTTCATTCGGGTGTGGTGGACGGCCGCCGTCTCCGGTTTCCCGCTCCCGGGCCTCGCCCTCTCTGGTCGCCGGTTACGACAGGCGTGGTGAGCGCCGGACGAAAATCCGCCGCACTCCCCGGATCCTGATCGTGACTTGAGGGGCGGGAACTTCGGGGGTGAGCACCGGTGCCGCAGGCGTTAGCGGACCCCGAAGTGTGGCACCGAGTGTGCGCGTGGCCGCCCGTTCGACCAGAAGCGGGACGAAGTCCCGGACGCGGCATCCGTCGAGCCGTCCGAGCGCGGCCACGATCACGCCCTCGACAACCACCGGGTCGAGGTCGGGATAGCGCTCGATCAGTCGGGTTCGGACGACGTCTATCTCATGTTCTTCACGGTCGTCCATGCCACCTATTGTCCGCCCGGCCGGGCTGGTAGCAACACGTTTTCGGGTCCCATTGCCCGGCGGTTTGCGTGGTCCACGCCGGGGACCGCACGCTCGGTACACGCCGGGTGACAGGAATCGACTCTGGATGCTCGGCCGGGCCTTCGGTGCACCTGCGGCGGCGGGTCGCCCGCTGATGATCGGGACGAGTTGGTGGTCGCCGGTCGGGCCGAGTTGCGGCAGTGGCGGACCGCTACCTTCCTGCACCGGATTCGGAGGCGGTGGGGAACGGGCTGGGGCCGAGAGCGACGATGATCGAGGTGGGATGGAGTCCGATCTCGCTCCAGTTGGTGGTGACGGTCAGTGACCCGGTCCGCGGGTAGGCGCCGATCCAGTACAGCGGCGTCGTCCGATACGGACCGGATTCCCTGGCGGGGGGTTCGCTCCGGAGGAGCGGGTCGGCGGGGCCGTCGAGGTCGTCGACGCGGACCAGCACCGTCAGATAGGACCACCGCGCCGACCAGTCGTGCGGGTCGGTCAGGGAACGGGTTTCGTAGCGGGCGAAGTCGGCGCGAATGCCGGTGACCCGTAGCGCAAGTTGCAACAGCAGCCCGGACGCGAACGCGGTGACCGTGGACAATTCCAGGGTCAGGTCTGCCTCGGCCGCGATCGGCATCGGCGCGTGCATGCGAAGGCCCCGGTCGGGAGGCGGCGCGAGAGCCGGCCAACGATGGCGGCGCATGCCTCATCATCGCATCACCCACCGTCCACCGGGGTCGGGATCAGCCGGGCGGGAATCACCGAAATTGCGGAGGCGGTAGGGACCTCTCCCCGCAACGCATCAGGCGTGCAGTCCGGTGAGCGCATGTCGCTTCCGCCGCACCGGGTCTCGCGCCGCTCGCCGGCATCCGGGTGCATGAATGGAGACGTCTCTGCGTGCCCGTGGGCCGACTCGGTGCGCCAGGGGTGTCCCGCCCACGACGTAGCCACCGCCCGTCGAGGCCGCGGCGTTGCTAGGTCAGTGCTTTGCTCTTGAGGGCCTCGAACTCCTGGGGCGTGATCGCTCCCAAATCGAGCAGCGCCTTGGCGTCGGCGATCTGCTGGGCCGGGGATTTGCCCGCGACCTCGCGGATGTGGGTGTCCTGGGCCTGTTTGACCTGCCCGAAGGCCGCCGTGGACCGTTCGGTCATGCCCTCGTTGCGCACGATGAGGTAGATCAGCGCCGACAGGAACGGGATCAGGAACAGAAACACGAGCCACAACGCCTTGAGCCACCCGGACATCTGGTGATCCCGGAACAGGTCAGTGATGACCTCAAACAACACCCTCAGGTAGGCCACGAACAGGAAAAAGACGACGACGAACCAGAAGAACTCCAAGAAACTGTCCATGGTGGGTGCTCCGTCCACTCAGTGGATTCCGGTCAGGAGGCCAGGATTCTGGCCATCTCGGCGTTGAATTCCTCGTCGGTTGGGTGCGCTGCGGGATCTTCGCAGAGTGTCATTCGTCGGTATGCCGGTACCGCATTGGCTAGAACGGACCGTCGTGGGGACCACCGTTCACCCGTGACGAGGAAGATCCTCGGCCGCTTACCGTTTGCGCCGTTTGCGCCGACAACAGTTCGATCTTCTCGCCGGGAGAGCACTGCCGGTGGGGATCTGAGTGCACCGCTATATGGAGGTGCCGCCGGACTTGCCGGTGGACGGCGCCGGCTTGGCCTTCGCTTTGCCGAGGGTGTCTCCTGTTGCTTTGCCGGCGGCGACTCCCTTTGCGGGCGGTGCCTCTGGCGGCGCCGACGCGGGAGTGGTCGTGCCCGCGGGTTCGACCGCACCGGCTTCGCCCTTCTCCGATCTGTGCGCCAGGTCTCCCAGTTTGCTGCGCGTCCAGGACCACGCGCCTCCGGCTGCTCCCCCGAGAACTCCAACGGCATGTCTGGCGGTGTGCGCGGCACCCCCGACCATGGTCCTGGCGGTGGTGGCGCCCAGGACCTCGAACACCACCGGGGTGGGTATCTCCTGGGGAAGCTTCGGCTTGATGTGCTCGTCGAAGAACGCGTCGTGATCAGCCTGGGTGTCCCAAATTTCGGAGACGGTGAGGCCGTCACCTTCGAGGAAGGCGTAGTGGGCGACGAATCCCTTCGCCGATTGGAGGTCACTCAAAGTGACGTCGGCGATCACCGAGTACTGATCTTTGGTCATCCCCGCTGCGTGGTGACGAACTACGACTGACATGCTGCTGCCCTTTCCGAGCGGTTGTCCGGGACCCGACAGGTCCACCGAAGTTTGAAGTATGAGGTACCTCACATTACTGGGGTGCGGTTTTGTTCGAGCCGGATGCTGGATAGTCACCGCTACGTCCCCACCTTCACCAGGCGCAAAAGCGGCGGGCGTCGCTGGTTGGACGAGTACACAGTTCTCCGCCGGTAACGGGCGAAGACACGCCCGGTCCCCCTTGACGAAGCACCGGCCGAGGGCACGGTGCAGGTCGCGTCTCGGTCGCTCTCTGACATCACCCACAGCCCGCAGTGCAATGAAGTCGGATGTCCCAGTCGATTACTCGTCCCCGCGCCCTCGGCGCGGGACCACCGAATGGATCCAGGCTCACCTCTAGCGAATGGATCACCCAGACCCGTCACCCGCGCCGGCAGTAGACGACCCCCGCACCGGACGGGTGTGAGAAGTGCTTACCGGCGTTGTTCGTGGGGTGTGGAAAGGGCCCGGAACTGGGTGGTAGGCGAAGAGGGCCCGCTCGGCCGTCGGACGACGCGGAGCAGAATGCAGGTTCTCGACCCACCCGGCGTCCCTGGGAGTGATAGGGAGCGAGGCAGACGCGAGCGAGGGGTCGATTCGTCGGCCCGGCTACTGGCCGGGCGGCGGATTTTCATGATGCGATGAAGAGCTGCTGCACGTCGACAAAGTCATCGATCGCCTCGACGTCCGGTATCCGGACCTGGCCCGGGAGAGCATCGAGCAGGTCGTGCACGGGAAGGTGCGCGACGTCGTTCCCCGCCGTGTTGGGGCCCTGGCGGCGTTTCGGCGCTAGCCACGGGTGGGGGGTTCGTCGTCGATGCGGTGCCGCAATCGCAGGACCGTGGCCAGCAGGGACAGCCCGCAGAAGATGACCGCTGCTACCGCGGCCGCGACCAGGCCGACCCTCGGCGACACGACGAAGCTGAAGATGAGCAGCACGACCCCGACGAGCGCCCCACCGAGTGTGGCGATGCCGCAGACCGCCAGCTTGTGCGAGGTGGACACCAGCGCGGGAAGGGCATGCTGGCGAAACAGCGCGCGATGAATTCCGGCAGGTGCGACCAGCAGCATCGTCGACAGGACCGACAGGGCGACCGTAACGAGGTAGACACCGACCTCGAAGTCCGTCAGGTCCACGAAGCGCTGCTGGAACGGCAACGTCAACAGGAACCCGGTGAGCAGTTGCACTCCGGTCTGCACGACCCGCAGTTCCTGGAGCAGCGCCGCCCAGTTGCGGTCGAGCCGTTGGGTTTCCGTTTCGTGGCGAGCGCGGTAGTTCCACTCTTCGTCCGCCCGCTCATCATCGCTGTCAGACATGGCCAACCCGCTGTCCTCGAAGTGTCAGGTGGCGAGCCGGGCGGCATCGTCGCGGGCACGGCGCGCGGCCTGCAGCTCGAGCCCGTAGAGCAGCCCGGCTGGCCACCTGACGACCTCGCACGGCGCGCACCGCCGACGGACTCATGACACCCCGATCCACGGGTGGACACGGCATCGACGTGCACTCGGTCCGGATTCTCCCGGCGGGCGGGCTGCTCGCACGTCTGCTCACCCACGTCCCGGCGGGAACGCGAGGAACACGACGACTACACCGCCGCCTGGGCGGTGACCCAAATCCTGCCGACCGGCAACGGAGCCGATCGGCAACACCGGACACTGCGACCGGGTTCCTTCACCGCCGTGCTCGACCTGCCGACACACCACCGAAGGCTGTTGACGCGCATCGTCATCACCGAAGCGCACCGCACCCCGATGCGCCATTTCGAGTTCATTCACCTCCTCGGGACCCGACTCCAGAACCTCTGTCTGATTGAAAT
The DNA here is from genome assembly GCF_011603105.1 of Rhodococcus sp. A14. Taxonomy (NCBI): domain Bacteria; kingdom Bacillati; phylum Actinomycetota; class Actinomycetes; order Mycobacteriales; family Nocardiaceae; genus Rhodococcus; species Rhodococcus sp. A14. The sequence goes on from NZ_JAAOQS010000161.1 coordinate 15,934, forward strand.
GCGCGCAATCGCGGATCAAACGCCTGGTGAGCGGTGCACACTGAGAACGGGCTACAACATCGGCGTCCCGAGAGGTGAATCGTCGTGACCGACAAGTCGACCGTCCGCCAGGAGATCGCAGCCGACACGATGATCGTTGCCGCGATCTTGCTGGTCACCAGCGGTGTGCTGCATATCCTGCAGGGGATCGCCGCGATCGGCAACGACCAGGTCTTCGTCGTCATCACCGACTACACCTACGAATTCG
>NZ_JAAOQS010000162.1:0-15993 GCF_011603105.1 Rhodococcus sp. A14
GTGCGCAAGGGGCGGCGGGCCAAGGCGGTGGGTACGGCGGTGCTGTGCGCGGGTGCCACGGCCCCACTTCCTCTGTGTGTGCGTTTCGTAGGGTTAAAGCCTACGAAATGTGCAGTGCGAAAGCAAAGGGGCAGGGCACGCAGTCGGCGGCGCGTGCTCGGAGATGCTTCTCCACTCGCTGGCTCGTCGCGGCGATCGCGTCGGTGATCTGCCCGCGTTGCTCGGCGGTCAGGTCGCAGACCCGGGCGTCATCGGCGATGCCGAGCATGACCATGACCCCGGCCGGGCCGAGCCCGGATCCGCTCATGTACGCGGTGAGGACGTCAGTGACGAGTAGGTCGGCGGCGATCCGGTCGCGTCGGCGGTGTAGCAGCGATGTCAGCGGTATGTGGCCGGAGAGTAGGTCGTCGGTTCTCCTCTGAGGCAGCGCGAAGGCTGACGATCTTCTGTTCGTTGGGTTCGGGTGTCGGCACTGGGTTCCTCTCGGTCGGCCGGCGGCTTGCCGACCACGTCACCCACGACCACCACGCGGCCACGGCACCCGCACACGGTGTCACCCCGGTGGCAGTGGGGGGAGTCGCCGTTGGTCGTGATTCCGTGCGGACTTCGAAAGTGGTGCCCGTCGACGTTGACGGGCGGAACCAGCGTGCCTTTCGGAGCGTGTGAAATCCCTGGTCAATCGACTCTACAATTTCTGTAGTCATGACTATAGACATTGAGGTTCGTCGTTGTAGAGTTCCTCTCGTCGCAAGGAAAGAGTTCACTTGGTGCTGCTGCTGGTACCCGTCGCCGGCGCGATCGGTACCGCGACCCACTCCCGGCTGGCCGACCATGCCCGCTCGGCGGCCGCCAGCGGGCGACAGGTCTCGGCGGTGCTGCTCGATAATCCCCGCCCTCAGATGACGGAAACACCGACCCGAAGCCCGACCGGAAGCGACCAGGCGCCCAATGGGAGGTCGATGGCACCGAGCACACCGGCATCGTGGACACGGACGTGGGGGCCAGGGCGGGGCAGACGGTCACCGTCTGGGTCGACGAGGGCGGCAACTACATACAGGCACCGCCCACCGGAACCGACAACGCGATCGGGGCCATCAGCGCGGCACTCGCGTTCCTGATGCTCGGAACAGTGGGATGTGGGCTGTTGCTGCTCGGGATCCACTGGCTGCTGGCGACATCCCATCGATCGCAGTGGCAGAGGGAATGGCAGAGCCCCGGACACATACCGAGATGGCCGGTCAGCTGACCCGGCGAAGTACGACGCCCTGGTCGGGGAGTTACACGCCCAGCGGTTGACGGTGCAGGCGGAGTTGTCAGCACTCGACCAACTCATGGAAGTCCTCGAGACCGGCGCCGACGCCGCTGCAGACGTGGACCAGTCAATGGTCCCGTGGCGGCCACTCACATTCGAGCATCACCCAGGAACGGGGCCATTCAAAACCTGGCACAACCAATTTCTGCTGACTCACGGCCGGCAGCGAAATGGTCTCGACCTGCCCGGTTAGGGGGAGCTGCAGTTGCCTTCAGAGGCTTCCTTTTCGGATGGCTCTGCATGAGCTTCCGTCCTGCGGCATCTCGGGGATCTGCGGGTGCAACTCCCGGTGAGAGACCATTTCGAGGTCGAAATGCACCGTTGCTCCGTCGTGGTGCAGTGCGTCGGTCCAGCCCTGTTCGGTGATGACCGCGAGCATGAGGGTGTTCTCCGCGAGGATTTCCGCGGTCAGGTGTGCCACACCGTGAAGGTAGGCGGCTGTTCCCAATTGCCGAACCAGCTGGTCGAAGCGGTGGTTGGCTCCGGCGAGCAGGCAGGCGATACCGGGTCGTCCGTTGCCGCCGATCGGGTAGGCGGCGAGGCGGTAGTCGCGGACGGCGTCCAGGGCCGCGCCGCCCATCGGTGATCCGGCGGCTGGTCCAGAGAAGTACCGCGAGCTGAAAAGATGGCCACAGGCTGATCCCTTCGTCCAAGATCATCGTCGCCGCATGCGATCCGGCTCGAATGAGACCTCTCGCCGGGGTCAGCGGCGCACCCTGCGTTCACTCTTCCGCCGCTGACCGAATCAGCCGGACGGGCCGGCGCAACCCTCGACAGGTTGCGGCGTCCGCGCGTTGCAGCACCGAACTGCGACCAGAGATATAAGTCGACGCGCTACGCACCGGCGGCTACGCAGTGTGACCCGGGTAACCTCTGTTCATGGACGCCCGACAGGAGCGTGAGCGGGTCCTGCTCGATCGGTTGCGGGACGAGCGCGGCCACCGAGTCGTGCTCGTATCGCATTGCCTGCTGAACGAGAACACGCGCTACACCGGCGGGGCGACGCGGCGGGGGGCAGTAGCCGAGGTCGTCGACGAACTGGTCAGCGCCGGCTACGGAGTCCACCAGCTGCCGTGCCCCGAACGGCTCGCCTGGGGTGGAGCACTCAAACGCCACAGCCTTCTTCTCTTCGGTTCGAAGGGCGGGGTTCTGTACCCGATGCGGGGGGTACTGCTCCGTGTCTTCCTCTGGTGGACGAGACTGATCTATTGGCGTCTCGCACGCCAAGTTGCGCGAGACGTCGCCGACTACGAGCGCTCGAGCATTGCAGTCTCGGGCATCGTCGGGATCGGCGCCTCACCGTCCTGTGGAATTACCACCACACTCGATCTCCGGGCCTCCCTCGACGTGGTCGCCGCCTGTCCGGTGGCGGCCCTGACGCGCGACGTCATGAACGAGCAAGCAGTCCTGAGCTGTCGGCGCGAGGGGGAGGGCCTCTTCATCCGCTTGCTCGACCGCGAGTTGCGTCGCCGCGGGCTGACCGTTCCCGCCCTCGAACACGACCTCACCGCGGAGCTGCGTGGTGAGCGGCACTCGGTACTCTCCGCGCCGCCACCCAGAACACTCGGCTCCTAGTGTCGGTCAGTTCGAAGTGTATGTCGGTACCGACTGTGTCGCGGCCCCATCACAGGACGGCACACGAAGAGTCACCCCACAGTAGGCGCAGATGAAATATTCGACAGCTGCGGTATTGAGTGGAAGGGCAGAATCCAGGAATAACCTCGACTGGCGTTGGGAGTAGGCGGCGGTGTTTCAGCTGACTGCGGGGCTGGGCCCGTCCGAGTTGGGGCGGTGGGTGTGCTGGAGTTCGGTGTTGATGCGTCGGGCCTCGGCGAGTTGGTCTTCGAGGATGATGATGCGGCACGCGGATTCGAGTGCGGTGCCCTGGTCGACCAGTTCGCGGGCGCGGGCGGCGAGACGTAGCTGGTATCGGGAGTAGCGGCGGTGGCCGCCCTCAGAGCGTCCGGGGGTGAGGAGCTTCGCGGCGTCGAGGCTGCGGAGGAATGCTTGTGTGACGCCGAGGATCTCAGCGGCATGGCCCATGCTGTAGGCCGGGTAGTCCTCGTCGTCGAACTTCCCGGCCGGGCTGTGGTCGGGCGAATCGTCCTGAATGGGGTGACACCTTTCAACGGACAGGGCCCCCGGCGCCGTGAGGCACCGGGGGCCGGTTTCATTTCCTAGTTCACTGCACTTTTTCCGACTGTCGGGCTGTTCTTGCTGCCCGGTCGCCGACCGGAGATGCCGGGGCATTACACACTCAAATCAAACCCGTGCCCTGGCACTTCCTCATCTTGCGGTACTGCTCTGCGGGTAGTTCATTCTCTCCCGCATCTCGTGAACTCTTTCCTTGCGACGAGAAAAACTCTACAACGGAGATGACGCAATGTCTACACCCGCGACTGCAGAAATTCTGGAGCGGGTTGACCAGGGATTTCATACGAACTCGGGAGGCCGCGGGTGGTTCCGTCGACGTCGACGGTCGACCCTCGATGGATCCGGTCACGGGATCGAGATGCGGTGCGGGCTCCGCCGTAAATGCCCCGATCAACGTTCCTTTTGTGCCCCAACCACTCCCGACGTGTGGTGTCAGGGAGTAGTCCTGATCGCCCATCACGGCGGGACACCAGCACGGCCGCCTCGCTTCCTGATGGCTGAAGAAGTTGTCGCGCCGGCACCGTAGTTTCTTGTTCCGTGAGCACACAGGGAGCATCAGCAGTAGGCATCGCAACGTAACTGTCGACGGCACCGTTCTCGACACCTGGTTCCCGGCGCCCGAGCTGGGAACCTTCGACGGCGCGGGCACCGTGCGGATCGAGGGTGGCGACATCCCCTCCGACCTGGCACTCCTCGCCGAAGCGCGTGAGCTCGACCAGGTCGTGGTGCGCACCGTGAGTCTCCCGACGGTTTTGGCCCGGACCGTCTTCGATCGATCCGTACCTTCGAAAGCGGTGCCCTGCCCTTGAGAAACTAGCGCGGCCGTAATCAGGAAGGACCGCGCCCGCCGAAGCTCCGAGGACATCAGTTCTTTGCTGCGTCCGCCTTCAGGGAGTCGATGGCGGCCTGCAACGCGGTGGTAGCGTCGTCGGCGACCTCCGCGAGTCCCGGCTGATCGGCGACCTGCACCATCATCTGCGGGTTCATCGCGTCGACCACCACCGTGTCGGGGTGGTCGGGGTCGGTGCGGACCACGACGTTGCAGGGGAGCAGGAGTCCGATCTGCCGGTCGACCGTCACCGCGCGGTGCGCGAGCGGCGGATTGCAGGCGCCGAGGATGACGTAGTCCTCCATGTCCTCGCCGAGCTTCGCCTTCAGGGTGGCTTTCATGTCGATCTCGGTGAGCACTCCAAATCCCTGCTCGGACAGGGCCTTGCGGGTGCGCTCGACCGCATCGGTGAACGAGGTGTGCAGAGTGGTCGACAGTGCGAGTGTCATGGGTGTCCTGCCTTTCTCGCGAAGGGTCGGATCAGGCCAGGGCGAGGAAGAGCTTCTCGAGTTCGGCCTCGGTCATCGGTTCCTTGCCGTCCTGGGCGGTGTCGCTCATGCATTCCTTCAGGCCGGTCGCGACGATCTTGAATCCGGCACGGTCCAGTGCGCGTGACACGGCCGCGAGCTGGGTGACGACGTCCTTGCAGTCGCGTCCCTGCTCGATCATCGAGATCACTCCGGCGAGCTGGCCTTGGGCGCGGCGCAACCGGTTGAGTACCAAAGCGATGCTGTCTTCGTCGCCGACCATGGGGACGTCCTTTCCTAGTTCTTCATATCAGTGTACCCCCGGGGGTATCCGGGCAGGGTGTGAGATGTGCGACCGCCTTCGCCCTGATCAACCACGAGTGTGCCATTCCCGGTGTGGGGGTATGAGCACCTCGATCGCTACGACAGCGGCGCCGCCGTGGTGCTTCGGTCTGCACAGTCGGAGGGAGTCCGGTACGTGAGTGAATTCGTCACCTCGTCTGGTAGGCCAGGGTTCGCACGATGGGTCGACAGTCACCCGGCCGAGATCGACCGAGGGGCGCATCGACGCCAGTTGATGCCCGAACCCTGGGTCGAGCAGGCGGTCCGGTATCGCCGCGATCGGCGAGCATCCGCCCGCCCGCGATCACCATCACCACCGCGAATCCGATCAGCAAAGCGCGTTTGGGTAGCAGGCGTCCCACGGCGCTGCCGGCGAAGGTGGCCGGGATGCCGGTGGCGGCGAAGGTGCCAGCCAGGCGCCACTGGATCTGGCGGGCCCGGATTTTCGGTAGCGCGCCTACCGCCGAGGCCACGCCGACGACGATCAGCGAGATCGGGATGGCTTGCTCCATGTTCAGGCCCAGGCCGAAGACCAGCGCCGGGACCGCGAGGATCGATCCGCCGCCGCCGAGTAGGCCCAGCAGCACGCCGATGACGGCACCGAAGCCGAGTGCGAGCGCCACTGTCATCTCGATCCTTTCTGTCGAATCCTTCGTCAGCGGTACCCCGGCCGGGCACGGTCGACCCTGCCTCGGGGCACATCGGTTCCACTTCGACGGCGGCATCGGTGCCCGCATTACGCGGACCGCGACCGCGAAGAACACCGAAGAACGGACTGAGGGGTCGGCCGGAAGCATCCCGGGACCGGGCAGATCTATGGCCCGCCGCCCGACGGCAAAACTGCGGTTCGGGCCCGGTTCTCAGGCGGTAGGTCCGCGTCGGACGGCTTGGCCCGCGGACAGCCATGCCCTGGTCCCCCCGGCGACGGACACTGCAGGTCGCCCGGCGGATTCGAGGATCTCGGCACCGCGTTTGCTCCGGTTTCCGGATGCGCAGATGACGTAGACGGCGTCTGCGGGCGGCACCTCTCCCACACGTGCGGGCAGCTCCGCGAGGGGGATCAACTGGGCGCCGGGAACATGGCCCTGGATGTACTCGTAGTCTTCGCGGACGTCCAGCACCGGAGCTCCGGATTCCCAGGCGTGGATGAGAGCGGCAGTGTCGACTTCGTGCATGGTGAACTCCTCGGTTCAGGTCTGTCGAAGAGGGCGACTCGCGGCGCCCTGAGGGTAGAGAGATCGCTTCCGTTCACCCCGCCGCCACGGAGGCGCGAGGGCGCCCTCCGAGTCGTTGTAGGGGGCAGTGCTCCCTGCGGCTGCAGGCATATGTGGTGCCGGCGGCAATCACCGTGAGTGCTGCTGCGGCGATTCCGACGCCCGGGTGGATCTCCTGCGCGAGGATGACCGAGGACATGATCAGCACGAACCAACCGAAGCTCTTGCGCAGGGTGTCCGGATCGACAAGCGAGGTCAGGCGACCGCCGATGAGGCTGCCGACGACGGCAGCGCCGGTGACCATCGCCGCCAGGCGCCAATCGATCTGCACGGTGGACAGGTAACCGCCGAGGCCGGCGAAGGACTTCATGGCGATCACGATCAGCGACGTGCCGACGGCGACCGGCATGGGCAGCCCGCCGAGCAGTGCCAAGGCCGGCACGACGAGGAAGCCCCCGCCGGCACCGACGAGACCGGTGACCAGGCCGACGATCACGCCGTCGAGCAGGATCTTTCCGACCGACATCGAAGGATTGCCCTCGCCCAGTGTGGCCTTGTTCTTGCGGCCGCGGAGCATGGCGATCGCCGTGGCGATCATCATCACGGCGAAGCCGAGCAGCAGAACGGTGCCCGGGATGAAGCGCGAGAGCAGACCACCGCCGTAGGCACCGACCATTCCGGCCAGACCGAACAGGATTCCGGTACGCCACTGCACGCGGCCGGCGCGTGCGTGGGAGATCGCGCCAACCGCGCTGGTGACACCCACGACCAGCAGCGAGGTGGCGATCGCCTCTTTGGCGTCCATTCCTGCGACATAGGCCAGCAACGGGACGGTGAGGATCGAGCCCCCGCCACCGAGCAGTCCGAGGGTGACACCGACCAGGACTGCCAGCGCTACGGTCAACGCGATCATGATCAGTTCCTCTCGGCGCGTTCGGTCTTCGACTCGACCAGCTGTGCGACGATGCTCTGGGCGTCGCAGGAGGCGCCACGGTTGTAGGGCAGCTTGGACAGCAGCATGCCCATCGCGCAGGTGTTGGACAGTGCGGCGAGAGTCAGCCCGCCGCCGATTCCGGCGGCAAGCCACTTGAGCTTCGGTACGGCGATGCTGCCGAGAACCGAACTCAGCACGAGCGAGCCGGCGACGAGCCGGACCTGGCGATCGAGATCCCAGCGTTCGGCACCGCGGTTGACGGGAAGGCTGGCGGCTTCCCAGGCGAGCATGCCGCCGTCGAGGATGTGAAGATTGAACAATCCTGCTTCGCGCAAGGTCTGTTCGGCCTGGCCGGCGCGCTGTCCGGAGCGGCACACCAGCACGACGTTCTCGTCGAAATGGGCGCAGAACTCGTCGCGGTGCTCGCGCAGCAGGTCCAGGGGGACGTTGTAGGCGCCGCGGATGTGCACGGTCTCGAATTGGCCCGGAGTCCGGACGTCGATGATGCGCACGTTCTTGCCGGAATCGATCGACTCGTGCAGGGAATTCGGATCGACGGTGACAGCGGGGGACTCGGTCATGAGTGGCCTTTCGATTGGGGAAATCGGGGGAGGCTTTACGAAGGTGCCCCCGGGGGTATCTTCTATATCGTACATATACCCCTGGGGGTATATGCAAGGAGTGCTGTTGTTCGAGTTCAGGCGAGGCCGAGGAACAACTCCTCGAGTTTTTCCTCGGTGAGGCGGTCGACGCAGGCGGCGTCCTGCTCGTCGAGGACGCATCGGCGGAGCTGATCCGAGATGATCTTGAAGCTGGCGCGATGGAGCGCGTGGGATGCCGCTGCGAGCTGGATGACGACCTCGCGGAGCTCGCGGCCGGTGCCGAGCATCGTGATCACCGCGGTGAGCTGGCCTTGTGCTCGACGCAGACGTCGTAGCGTCGCGGCGTCGGCTTCGGCGTGTTCCATCGATAACTCCTCGCTCGCTCCCGCACCGGAGAACTGCCGATTCGCATATACCCCTGGGGGTACTTGACATACCCTAGGGGGTATATGCCACGATGTCTACATCCCCGGAACACCACCCGGATCCCAGCAACGGAGGAATCCATGATTCTCGAGCAGTACTACATCGAGTGCCTCTCCCACGCGTCCTACCTCATCGGCGACCCCGGCACCGGCCGGGCGATCGTGGTCGACCCCCGCCGCGACATCACCGAATACCTCTCCGACGCAGAGAAGTACGGACTGACCATCGAAGGGGTGATCAACACCCACTTCCACGCAGACTTCGTCTCCGGCCACCTCGAGCTGGTCGACGCCACGGGTGCGTGGATCGGATTCGGTGAAGCCGCCGAGACCGACTACCCGATCCGCCGGCTGAGCGACGGCGAGAAGCTGTCCCTGGGCGAGGTCGAACTCGAGATCCTGTCCACCCCGGGCCACACCTGGGAGTCGATCTCGGTGCTGGTGCGCGAACATCCCGGCGCCGTCCCGGCCGCAGTGCTCACCGGCGACTCGCTGTTCATCGGCGACGTCGGCCGTCCGGACCTGGTCAATCTCGGCGACGGCTCGACCGGCGATCTGGCGCGGGCGATGTATCACACCGTGCACGAGAAGCTGCTGACGCTGCCCGACGAGGTCGTCGTCATGCCTGCTCACGGTGCCGGTTCGTCGTGCGGGAAGAACCTGTCGACGGAACTCACCTCGACCATCGGGGAGCAGCGCGCCACCAACCCGTCCGTGCAGCCGATGAGCGAGGACGACTTCGTCGACCTGGTCACCGAAGGGCAGCCGGCCGCACCGTCGTACTTCTCGGTCGACGCCGCGATGAACAAGCGGATGCACCCGCTTCTGGTGCAGGACCACTCGATTCCCGAGCTGAGCCCGGAGCAGCTGAAGGCCGAGCTGGCCGCCGGTACGCGTGTTCTCGATGCGCGAAGTGTCGACGATTTCGCCGCCGGGCATCTGCGCGGTTCGGTCAATGTCGGGTTCGACGGGCGTTTCGCCGAAACCGGCGGCATGGTCGCCGAGGTCGGCGAGAAGATCGTGCTGATCACCTATCCCGGCGAAGAGCAGGACGCCGCGGTGCGCCTGGCCCGAATCGGATCCGACGGTGCAGCAGGTTATCTGAACGTCGACCGGGACGGGGCCTTCCCTGCGGAGCTTGCCGATCTGATCGAGACCGCACCCAGGACGACGGTCGAAGAGCTCGACCGGTTGCTCGCCGCCGACGCGGTCACCCTCGTCGACATCCGCAACCCCGGTGAGCGCGAATTCGGAACCATCCCCGGCGCGGTTCCGATCCCGTTGGCGCAGTTGCGGGCCCGTCTGGACCAGGTTCCTGCCGGCAAGCCGATCGTGGTGCACTGTGCCGGTGGATGGCGTTCGAGCGTGGCGGCGTCGCTGCTGCGGGCCCAGGGCTTCGAGAACGTTACGGATCTGCTCGGCGGCTACAACGCGTGGGCCGAAGCTCACGTCCCCGCCTGATCGTTCCGGCCTCGAGAAAGGAACGGAAGCAATGACGACGAAGAACCTCACTATGGCGGACTTCGAATCCACCATCGTCGGCAACGACATCGTGCTCGTCGACTTCTGGGCATCGTGGTGCGGCCCGTGCCGCGCCTTCGCCCCGGTCTTCGAGAAGTCGTCACAGGCGCACCCCGAGATCGTGCATGCCAAGGTCAACACGCAAGCCGAGCAGCAGCTCGCCGCCATGGCGAACATCCGCTCGATTCCGACGATCATGGCCTTCCGAGAGGGCGTGCTCGTCTATTCGCAGCCCGGCGCGTTGCCGGCACCGGCTCTCGAGGACCTGATCACCCGGATCGAAGCCCTCGACATGGCCGAGATCCACAACAAGGTTGCCGAACAACGCGCAGCCTCCCGCTCCTGACCCCGTTCGTCGGGTCCGCAGCGAACTCTCATCGAGGAGGATTCCCATGTGTTACCCCGTCGCCTGCCCCAACTGCGGAAAGACCGGGTGGGGTGGATGCGGACAGCATGTCGACGCGGTCATGCGCTCCGTACCCGCCGCCGATCGCTGCACCTGCGGTCAGGACACCATTCCGGCCCGCGCAGAGCATCTAAGCGTGCTTTCGCTCTTCCGTCGCTGACCTCGGTCGCAAACATGGAGACGGTGCAGGTACCGGAACCGACCCGAGCAGTCGGCCCCGACCCGGAGGTCGGGGTGTGAGCCCCATGGCCACGCCCCGACCTCCGGTGCTGGGCTGCGGGCAACGCCGCTCAGTTCACCCTGCTGGTGGCGGTCAACGCCCTGGTGGGCGGCATGGTCGATCAGCAACAGACCGTGCTGCCGCTGCTGGCGGAGAGCGAATTCGGGCTGAGCGATTACACATTCATCTTCACCTACGTGGCGGCCTTCGGGACCACCAAGGCGGTCGCCAACTACTTCGCCGGGACCTTCTCCGACCGATACGGGCGCAAACCCGTACTGCTGGTGGGATGGTTGTTCGCCCTTCCGGTGCCGCTCACGCTGATTTCATCGTGGTGAGACTCGCCCACTTCGGCGTGATCCAGATCGTTCGGGGTATCCGATTGACGCCCCCCGCAAGCAAAAACATCACCGGACGGGGCTACCGGAACGGCGCTGGTCAGCGAGTTCCGGTCAACGGCCGGCTTTCGGGACGTGCCGGTGCGGGTTCCCTTCCGTACGCACATCCGTTTGGCGTGGTGGTGAACCGGCCCTCGGTGTGGCCTGACCGATGTTTTTCCGCGCCCTGCTGGTCTGTACACCGAGTACCGACTCACGGGAGGCTGACACCATGCGGAAACTGACCTTCGCCATGAACGTGAGCCTGGACGGTTACATCGCCGCGCCCGGCGACGACCTCGGCTGGAGTGTACCGAGCGACGAGCTGTTCCAGTGGTGGTCCGACCGGGTGAGGGCGACAGGCACGGCGCTGTACGGGCGCAAACTGTGGGAGACGATGAGCTCCCACTGGCCGACCGCCCATCAGCAGCCGGGTGCCACACCGGCGGAGATCGAGTTCGCCCGCCGCTGGCGGGACATGCCGAAGGTGGTGTTCTCCTCGACGACCAGCACGGTCGACTGGAACACCCGCCTGGTCACCGGCGACGCGGTCACCGAGATCACCCGGCTCAAGGCCGAGGACGGCGGCCCCATGGATATCGGCGGCGCCACACTCGCCGCAGTGGCCATGCGGGATGGGCTGATCGACGAGTACGCGATCGTCACCCATCCGGTCCTGGTAGGTGGCGGCACGCCGTTCTTTGCGGCCCTGGACAACTGGGTGAACCTGACCCTGGTGGAGACCGGGACGTTCCCTGACGGCGTGGTCCTGACCAGATACGAGACCAGGCGCTGAGTACCCAACCTCGTATCGGCCCGGGCTTCGGGCCGATCCGAGGATCTCGTGGCGCTGTGTTTCGAGGCGATTGTGATACCCGTCCCGGATCACAGACCGTGTATGTAAGGGATCCTCATACGACAAGCTCAGGTCTGGCTGCTGAAGGAGGCCAAGGCAGTCACCAGTGCGGCGCCGAACCCCGCTCCACCGTGGCCGGCGTCGTCGAGCACGACGAGCTGGGCATCCGGCCAGGCACGCGCAAGGTTCCACGCCGTGTCCAACGGTCCCGAGACGTCGTAGCGACCGTGCACCAGAACGGCGGAGACACCTGCCAGGCGTCCAATGCCATTCAGGACTCGGCCGGATCGTCCACCTCGGATACGGCGACCGGAAGCCGACTCGTACTCGGCGCTCAGCCGGTGTTGGCGCCCCGGTGTCGGCTGTAGTAGCCGGCCATGAGCCGCCAATAGACCAGCAGCAGCGCCATCATGACCACGGTGGCAGCGGCCGCCGGTGCGGCGCGGCGTCGCCGGGCGGCGATCAGTGCGGTGATGCCAGCCAGCGTGGCCGCCGCGTTTACCGCCATCGCGGTGTCGCGGGGCCGTTCGGTGATCCAGAGTTCTTCGCCGAGCACCGCCCGGGTGGACCAGGCGTGCTCGTCCGCCGGTTTCGGGAAAATCACGGGGTTGGCCGGCCATCCAGGCACCGACGATCGCGGCGTGGCTCCACCGGCGTGTCCACAGAGGAACGAGCACAAGCGGGGTGCTCAGCCAGCGAGTCCAGGCACTCCACGGGTTGGAGTGGCGAGCGAAGACATTGTGTTTGAGGTCGGCGAAGTGGTGGGTCATGTCACGATCCTTGATCGGGGCGACTACTGACCGAAAGTGAAGCGCAGGTTCGCGCTGACGGCAGGCGGGTTTCGAGGAGCAATCCCACCACTCCCACTGCGATGCAGATCATCGTCACCATCATCAGTGCCGGGTTCATCTGCCCGGTCAACGCGTCGCCGAGCAGCACCACCCCGATGGTGCCCGGCAGGATTCCCACCACAGTCGCCACGATGTACGGCAGCAGGCGCACCGCTGAGAGCCCGGCGCAATAGTTCACCAGTGCAAACGGTGCCGGTGCGATCAGGCGCAGGGACCCGACCGCCAGCCACCCCCGCCGCGCGAGGCGGGCATCGATGGCCTGGACAGCGGGGTGCGTCAGCCGGGCCTGCACCGCCGCGCGGCCGAGCGCCCGCACCAACAGCAACGCCAGCACGGCACTGACCGTCGTGGCGGCGATCGCGACGACGACCCCGGCGGCGGGACCGAACAACAGTCCGGCGCTGAGGGTGAACACCGTTCGCGGCACCGGGGCGATCGTCAACACCGCCTGGGCGAGGAAGAATACGAGTACGAACCCCGGGCCCATCGACTCCCCCCACTCCCGCACCTGGGAGATCGACGGGCGGGGGACGAGGGCGGCGGCCACAGCCAGCACGGCCAGCACGGCCACGGTGGCGAGGACTCGGCGGTCGCGCAGGATCAGCGGCACTCGCCGGGGCCCACGACGTGGGGGTCCGGGGGGTGTGTCGTCGACGGGGGCGCTCGGGCGGTCACCCTCACGCCGCGAGTGCTCACCGTCCGAGCCGGCCACCGCGTCGGCGTAGGCGGTGTAGGTCCGCGGGTGCCACCTCGGAGTGGTCACGCCAGCGCGCTTCCGGCCAGCCACTGGTCCCACGGCACGCTCCAGTCCCCGTTCTGCCACTGCGCGAGCGGCTCCCCGCCGGTGTTGCGGACCTCGACGATGTCTCCGGGGACGGAGAAGTCGTAGAACCAGCGGGCGTTGTCGGGGCTGAGGTTCAGGCACCCGTGGGAAACGTTGGTGTTTCCCTGTGCCCAGATGGTGTCGGCGAGTTCGTGAAGGTAGATGCCGTCGTTGCTGATGCGGGTGGCGTAGTTGATCGTTTCCTTGTATCCCAGGCGGGAATTGACCGGGAGTCCGTAGGTCGAGGAATCCATGATCACGGGGTTGGCCTTGTCGAGGACGGTGTAGATGCCGCGCTGGGTCCAGAACGTCAGGGTCTGCCCGTTGATGGTTTCGCTGCCTCCCGTGCCCATCGAGGTGGGCATGGTGCGCACGACTTCACCGTTGTTGGTGACCGTGACGTGTTTGGTGGTGTCGTCGGCGATAGAGATGTGGGCGTCGCCGATGGTGAACGACGTGGCTGCGTCCTCCTGGCCGAACAGTCCGCCGCCGAGATTGACGCCGTAGACGTTCGCGCGGGCGGTCACTGTCGTGCCGGGTGTGTAGTAGTTCTGGGGCCGCCAGTGCACGTTCTGATCGTCCGCCCAGTACCAGGATCCGGCGACCGGCGGCGAAGTTTCTACAGTCAGGGTCTTCTCGGCGGCGGCGCGGTCGGTGATCGGCTCGTCGAAATGGGTGACGACGACAATCCCGATGCCGAAGGTGCCGCCGTCGGTGAGCAGGTTGCCGCCGGAGGTGACGAAGGTGGGTTTGGTGAGGTTGCCCGGTTGCACGGTGGAGAAGGTGCTGGTTCGCTCGGTGCGGGTGCCGTCATCGTGGACCGCGGCGGCGGCGATGGTGTACGTCTTGCCGTAGCCCAGTGCGGCACCGGGTTTCCAGGTGATGCGGTCGGGGGTGAAGATGCCGGCGATGACCTTGCCCTCGTTGTTGGTCATGGCGACCGTTTCGAGGGTGCCACCGGTGGTTTCGACCGACACCGGCTCTGCGGGGTTGACCGTGTCGGTCCCATCGGCGGGGGTCACGGTGATCGTGGGGACGGCGGGTGCGGAAGGGTTCGCGTCGCCGCCCGGTGAGGATCCAGTGCCGGACGGGGCGCAGGCGGCCAGAAGCACGAGCAGGATCGCCAGGGCGATCAGAACCGGAGTCCGGCGGGGTGGGTGTGTGTGCATGAGTTCCTCCATACCGACGAGGCGACAGCGAAGCTGGTGGCCGAGAAGAAGTGGGGTGCACGCCATGTCCGTGGCGGCGATGGAGGAGGGTGGGACCGCGAGAGGATGCGGCCCCACCCTCATCGGACTAGTTCTGTTGCAGCAGTGCCGTCATGGTGGTGATCTCCGCCTGCTGAGCGCCGACGATGGCGGTGGCCATCTGCTTGGCGTCGGCGTTCTCTCCGTCCGCCAGCTCGGTCTGAGCCATCTCGATGGCACCGGTGTGGTGTGCGATCATCATGTTCAGCCAGGCGGTGTCGAAGTCGGCGCCGCTCTTGCCGGCCAGGCCGCTCATCTGCTCCGGTGTCATCATCCCGCTCATGCCTCCGCCGTCGGCCATGCCGCTCGTTCCGCCGTGGTTCATCCCGCTCATGCCGCTGCCGGCGTCGGTCGAGGGGACGGCCATGCCCCGCTGTGCGAGCAACGCGGTCATCTGGTCCATTTCCGGACCCTGGGCTGCCGCAATGTTTTTGGCCAGGTCGAGTACCTGTGGATTGGTGGTGCGGCCCAGGGCCATGTTCGCCATCTCGACGGCCTGCGCGTGGTGGGGGTACATCATCTGCAGAAACATCACGTCGGCGTTGTTGAAGGCGGTCGTCTCCGCCGCTGCGGTGGTGGAGCTGCTCGACGTGGTGCCCGAGGTGTTGTTCGACATCTGGCTCATGTCGTGTCCGCCGCCGCTGTTGTCGCTACAGCCGGCGAGGACCAGAACTCCGGACACGGCCGCGGCGGACAGGACGAACTTGGCACGGGGGGAACGCAAAGACCACATGGATAGGACTCCTCGAAAGGTCGGTGAAAGGTGAAGCAGGCGTGAAAAACACACGCCCGCGAGGGTGACCCACTTCAAGTGGGTCACCTGTCACACCCGCAACACCGACAATTGCGCGAGGGTCGGAGTGGTCCACGGCGGCGCCCGGCCGGCCTGGATATGCAGCGGGAGTCGCAGGCTGTGTACCGCGGCCTCGCCGGTGGTGGCCGTCGCGTACCACCGGGCCAGGACCAGCGCCGCGGCGATCGTCATCACGGCCATGCACAGATGCAGGCCCGTATGGTCACCGCAGTCCTTGCCTTCACAGCCCGTCCCGGCCAGTGCGACGGGAAAATCGTCGAGCGCCATCGGCGCCGCGGCCGCGTCGTGGGAGTGCGTGTGCGCACCGGAATCATGCCCCGATGAGGTGGGGTGCCCGCCGGAGTGGTCGAGCAGGGGAGAGGAATGCATGAGGAGGACACCGAACAGCACCGCCACGACAGCGGCCACCCGCAGCAGGTGCTGCATCGTCGGTGTACCCAGCGCTTTCACAGCCGTGATGTTACTGATCCGGTGGCGGTGCGAAGATCTGAAGGCGCGTGTCGCGGGGGACCGACGCCCAGCATAATCTGTTCGCTCGAGGCGTGACCCGAGACGATCGGGGCAACGCCCGACGGCTCATCCATCGCAGCTGTCTCTTA
>NZ_JAAOQS010000163.1:0-15404 GCF_011603105.1 Rhodococcus sp. A14
CCAGGGCGGTGTCATCTCCTATGCCGCCCGCGACATCGGGGAGCGGCTGGACGCGAAGGCGCTGGTCGCGTTCACCCAGTCCGGGGACACGGTGCGCCGCCTGGCGCGGCTGCACACGCCGCTGCCGCTGCTGGCGTTCACCCCGCTGCCGGAGGTGCGCAGCCAGTTGTCGCTGACGTGGGGCACCGAGACGTTCATCGTCGACCCGGTCGAGAGCACCGACGCCATGGTGCGGCAGGTCGACCACGCCCTGCTCGGGTTGGGCCGGTACCAGAAGGGTGAACTGGTGGTCATCGTGGCCGGGTCGCCGCCCGGCACCGTAGGCTCGACCAACCTGATCCACGTCCACAGAATCGGCGAAGACCACTGACTCAAACAGTACTCATTCATACTGCACACGATTCGGTCTACGACTGTCCCTCGGAACGATCCCCAATTCCCGGTTTTAGGTTCGATTGAGGATGAACATGCCGATACTCCAAGGAACGAGTGGTGTTCAGTCCGTCGGTCGAGCACTCGACGTGCTCGAAGCCATGGCGACCGCAGGGGGTTTCATCAGCGTCACAGAACTCGCTGACAAGGCCGAACTGCCTGTTCCGACGATCCATCGACTGATTCGCACACTTGTTGGACGCGGCTACGTCCGCCAATTACCCTCTCGCCATTATGCTCTGGGCCCCAGGCTGATCAGGCTTGGGGATTGCGCTACGCAGTTAATTGGCGTCTGGTCACATCCGCACTTGTCGGAACTGGTCGCACGCACCGGAGAGACCGCCAACATGGCAGTTCTGGACGGCGACATGGCAGTTTACGTCGCCCAAGTACCTTCACCACATCCTATGCGCATGTTCACTGAGGTCGGTGGTCGAGTCTTTCTACATTGCACTGGGGTAGGCAAGGCCCTTTTACTCCAACTTCCCGACGCATCGATCCGTGCATTGCTCGCTCGATGCACCATGCCTTCATATACCGAGAACTCCGTGCGAGATACCGACGCGCTAGTCGCCGACCTGCAGCGCAGTCGACAGCGTGGATACGCCATCGATGAAGGTGAACAAGAGCTTGGAGTCCGATGCTTCTCGGTCCCAGTTCCCGGTGCACCTACACCAACAGCGATCTCAATATCCGGACCGGCAACGCGCGTGACAATCGAGTCCGCCAATGAAGTCGTTCCCCACCTCCAAAGAGTTGCGTCAATGTTGAGTGCCGAGTTCCGGAGGGAAGCAATTCCATAGACACACAGCAGAAGACGAGCATTTAGGCGCTCGGATCATCATCCTTTGGACAGCCGTACCGGGGCGGCACGGCCGCGGTACCGACGCGCCTGCTGTCGTAGTATGCGCACTCACCGGTATCGGGAAAATAGACACCGACGCACTCGATGCGCAGGCCGAGTCCGAACGGAACGCACTCCTCGACGACCCGTCCGATGTCGGTGCGGCCAGGAACCGTCACCCAGCGGCGCCCTATCCGAGCAGAATCACCAAACAGAGCCCTCAGCTTCATGTCGTCAGCCCGATTCCCTCACCCGTGCACGTGGAGTGGTTTACCGGCCACGGCCATCAGTGCCTCACCGAGCGCCTCGCCCTGGGTGGGGTGGGCGTGCACGAACTTCGCCGCCTGCGCGGCGTCGACCTCGAAGTTGTAGAGCAGCTGCGCCTCACCGATCAGCTCACCGACTCGGTCGCCGACCATGTGCACGCCGACCACGACCCCGGTCGGTGCCACCACGAGTTTGACCGCCCCCGACGTCTTCAGGATCTGGCTCTTGCCGTTGCCGGCGAGGTCGTAGGTGACGGTCTCGACGTTCTCGCCGAACTTCTCCCGGGCCGCGGTCTCGGTCAACCCGACGGACGCGACCTCGGGGTGGGAGTAGGTGACACGAGGGATGCCGGTCTCGTCGATGACGTCCGGACGGAGCCCGGCGATTTCCTCGGCCACGAAGATGCCCTGTTGGAACCCGCGGTGGGCCAGCTGGAGCCCGGGGACGATGTCGCCGACCGCGAAGACGTTCGGCACCGTGGTGCGCAGTCGATCACTGGTCACCACGAAGCCCTTGTCGAGCATCACTCCGGTCTCCTCATATCCCATGGATGCGGTGTTGGGTCCGCGCCCCACCGCGACCAGCAGGACGTCGGCGTCGAGTACGTCGCCGGAGTCGAGGGTGACGGACACCGCGTCCTCGTCCTGCGTCACCTCCGCCACCCGCACACCGGTCTTCGCGGCGATCTTGCGACGACGGAATGCCCGCTCGAGGTACTTGGAGATCGTCTCGTCCTCGTTCGGCACCAGCCGCGGCATCGCCTCGACGATCGTCACCGACGCACCGAACGACGCCCAGACACTGGCGAATTCGACGCCGATGACGCCGCCGCCCAGGATGATCGCCTTCTTCGGGACCGACGGCAACACGAGCGCCTGGTCGCTGGTGACGACCCGGCCACCGATGCCGATGCCGGGCAGCGTTTTCGGCGACGACCCCGTTGCCAGGACGACGGCGCCGCCCGTGATCAACTCGTCGTCGACCTCCACTCCGTTGGGTCCGACCAACCGTCCGCGGCCGTTGACAACAGTGATGCCGTACGAGTCGACGAGGCCCTGCAGTCCCTTGTGCAGTCGGGTGACGATGGTGTTCTGGTAGCTCAGGACCTTCTCGAGGTCGACACCGTCGAACGTGATGTCGATACCGAACTGCGAGGCGGTGCGGGCACTGTCCGCGACCTCGGCGGAGTGCAGCAGCGCCTTCGTCGGAATGCACCCCTGATGCAGGCACGTGCCGCCGAGTTCGTTCTCCTCGATGAGGATGACCGAACGGCCCAGTTCGGCCGAGCGGATGGCGGCCGCGTAGCCGCCGGAACCGCCGCCGAGGATGACGACATCTGCAGATCGGTGGGACATGGGAACTCCTTGCTGGAACGGAAGAGAATGGGGTTCAGTGAACTGCGGTTGCGGCGACGGCCTCCGCGTGCAAGCGACCGGCACGGTAGGAGGAGCGCACGAGCGGACCGGACAGGACGCCGAGGAAGCCGATCTCGCGGGCGATCCCGTCGAGCATGACGAACTCGTCCGGTTTCGCCCACCGTGCCACCGGGTGATGCCGGGCCGACGGCCGGAGATACTGCGTGATCGTGATCAACTGGCAGCCGGCGGTATGCAGGTCCCGGAGGGTCTGGATCACCTCGTCCGTGGTCTCCCCCATCCCGAGGATCAGGTTCGACTTGGTGTTAAGGCCGTCCTCCCGAGCCCGTGTGATCACCTCGAGGGACCGCTCGTACGTGAAGGCGGGCCGGATACGACGGAATATCCGGGGAACGGTCTCCACATTGTGCGCGAGTACTTCCGGGCGGGTGTCGAACACCTCGCGTAGTTGCGCGGCGTCGGCGTTGAAATCGGGGATCAGCAGTTCGACGCCGGTGCCCGGGCACAGTTCGTGAATCTGCCGGACCGTCTCGGCGTACAGCCAGGCGCCGCCGTCCGGCAGATCGTCGCGGGCCACGCCGGTGACGGTGGCGTATCGAAGGCCCATGGTCTGCACCGATTCCGCGACCCGTCTGGGTTCGCCCCGGTCGAGTGCGGCGGGGCGGCCGGTGTCGATTTGGCAGAAGTCGCACCGCCGGGTGCACTGGCTTCCGCCGATGAGGAATGTCGCCTCTCGGTCCTCCCAGCATTCGAAGATGTTGGGACATCCCGCTTCCTGGCACACGGTGTGCAGGTTCTCGCGTTCGACGAGGGCGGCGAGGTCCCGGTATTCGGGGCCTGTCCGCATCTGCACCTTCATCCACGACGGTTTGCGTTCGACCGGGGTCTGGGCATTGCGGACTTCGAGGCGGAGCAGCGGGCGGCCATCCGGAGCGACGTGGGGTGACTCAGGGGCTGCAGTCATGTGAGGAACTCCTTCGATCGGCCGGAGCCGACGAGTTCGAGAGATCCGTAGCAGGTGGCGTGAGGGCGGCACGGTACGGACGAAGTGGGGTGTGTGAGACGAGCAAAGGTCAACAGACCTGAGGGACTGAATATCTGAGCTCGAACGCTCTGCGTGTGCGGTCACGACCTGAGCAGGTACACGGAGGATGCCAAATGGCGAGGGATTTTGGCAAGGCCGCCTCCGCCTCGACAGCGGAGCTTCGAGAATCCGGTGGAGACAAATACCGAGACGTGTGTGTAATCTTTGTGGCGGACCACAACTGAATATGCCGTTGACGCGCAGCGGGAGAACCTCCGTTTCGGAGGCGCCGTAGGAGCAAGTTCCTCCCCGGGAATCTCTCAGGCCCCAGTACCGCAGCGCAGAGGCAACTCTGGAGAAAGTTCCGGCCGTACGGCCGGAACTTACCGAAGGTGAAGAGCACGCCGCAGTTGCGGTAGGCCCAAACTCTCAGGTTTCAGGACAGAGCGGGGAGGTGCCCCCTGTCGATGTCCGGTGCGGTCCGGACTCAACGAAACCGGAGTCACCTCATGTCAGTGGAAACTCGTATTTCTTTTCAATCTGAGCCTCTCACCAGCGATTTTCCGGCGCGCCACATCGGGCCCGATTCGGACGCGAACCGTCACATGCTCCGTACCCTCGGATACGAGACTCTTGATCAGCTAATCGAGGCCGCGGTGCCCGAACAGGTCCGCAGCGCGGAGCCCATGGACCTGCCGCCCGCCCGCACCGAACAGCAGGTTTTGACTGATCTGCGGGTTCTCGCCGATCGCAATGAGACCCGCGTGCAGATGATCGGCCTCGGGTACTCCGACACCATCACGCCCGCGGTGTTGCGGCGGAATATGCTCGAGTCCCCCGCCTGGTACACCGCCTACACCCCGTACCAGCCGGAGATCTCCCAGGGCCGGCTGGAGGCGCTGCTGACGTTCCAGACCGTCATCGAAGACCTCACCGCCCTTCCCCTCGCCGGCGCATCACTGCTCGACGAAGCCACCGCCGTGATGGAAGCTGTGCTGCTGATGCGGCGCGCGAACAAGGCGAAGTCCGGCACGAACCGGGTCGTCGTCGACGCCGACTGCCTGCCGCAGACCCTCGCAGTGGTGCGCGGCCGGGCCAAGTCGGTGGGCATCGACGTCGAGGTGACCGACTTCGCCGGCGGACTCCCGGACGGTGACCTGTTCGGCGTCGTGTTCCAGGCGCCCGGTGCAAGCGGACACGTGCGCGACCTGGCCCCGCTCATCGCCGCCGCCAAGGAGCGTGGCGCGCTCACCACGATCGCGGCCGACCTGTTGTCGCTGACGCTCCTCACCCCGCCCGGCGAGCAGGGCGCCGACATCGCTGTGGGATCCGCCCAGCGTTTCGGTGTTCCCCTGTTCTTCGGCGGGCCGCACGCCGGCTACATGGCCGTGCGCAGCGGGCTCGAGCGGATGCTCCCCGGCCGGCTCGTCGGAGTGTCCGTCGACGTCGACGGCAAGCCCGCGTACCGACTGGCACTGCAGACCCGCGAACAGCACATCCGGCGTGACAAGGCCACCAGCAACATCTGCACGGCGCAGGCACTGCTCGCCAACGTTGCCGCCATGTACGCCGCGTACCACGGGCCGGAGGGATTGCGCGCCATCGCCAACCGGGTGCACGCGCACGCGACCGCCATCGCGGGCGGCCTTCGCGCGGCCGGACAGTCGGTGGTCCACGACAGCTTCTTCGACACCGTACTGGTGCGCGTTCCGGCAGGGGCGCGGGAGGTCGTCGACCGCGCCGACCGCGACGGCATCAACCTGCGATTGGTCGACGCCGATCACGTCGCGATCGCCTGCGACGAGTGCACCACCGACGAGATTGTGGGCCGAGTCTTGTCTGCGTTCGGCGCCGGAGTCCAGGCGGGCACGGTCTCGCAACTGCCGCAGTCGCTGCTGCGGACGTCGCACTACCTGCGGCACCCCGTATTCCACGATCACCGCTCGGAAACCGCGATGCTCCGCTTCCTGCGCACGCTGTCGGACAAGGACCTCGCGCTCGACCGCACCATGATCCCGCTGGGCTCCTGCACGATGAAACTCAACTCCGCTGTCGAGATGGAACCGATCAGCTGGCCCGGATTCGCGAACATCCACCCGTACGCCCCGGTCGAGCAGACCAGCGGCTACCTGCAGCTCATCCGAGGACTCGAGCGGTGGCTGAGCGAGATCACCGGCTACGATCGGGTGTCGTTACAGCCCAACGCCGGATCCCAGGGCGAGCTCGCCGGACTGCTGGCCATCAACGGCTACCACGACAGCCTCGGAGAACTCGACCGGGACATCTGCCTCATCCCGCAGTCCGCGCACGGTACCAACGCCGCGTCCGCGGTGCTGGCCGGCATGCGGGTGGTGGTGGTCGCGACGGCGTCGAACGGCAACATCGACTTAGGCGACCTGCGCGCGAAGATCGCGGCGCACGACGGCAAGATCGCCGCGATCATGCTCACCTACCCGTCCACCCACGGGGTGTACGAGAACGACGTGCGGACGGTCTGCGATCTGGTTCACGAGGCCGGCGGCCAGGTATATGTCGACGGCGCGAACCTCAACGCGCTGGTCGGCCTCGCACAGCCAGGCAAGTTCGGCGGCGACGTCTCACACCTGAACCTGCACAAGACGTTCTGCATCCCACACGGCGGCGGCGGCCCCGGCGTCGGGCCGGTTGCCGTGCGCAAGCATCTGGCGCCGTTCCTGCCCGGTAATCCGCTGGGCGGCGACGACCTCGGCACCCCGGTGTCGGCCGCCAACTACGGATCGGCCGGCATCCTGCCCATCACCTGGGCGTACATCGCACTCATGGGACCGGAGGGGCTGACGGAGGCCACCAAGACCGCGGTGCTGGCCGCCAATTACGTCGCCAGGTCACTGGATCAGCAGTTCCCGGTCCTGTACACGGGCCCTTCCGGTCTGGTTGCGCACGAGTGCATCCTCGACCTGCGCCCGGTCACCAAGGCGACCGGCGTCACCGCCGAGGATGTGGCAAAACGGTTGATCGACTACGGCTTCCACGCGCCCACCCTGTCGTTCCCCGTCAACGGCACCCTGATGGTGGAGCCGACCGAATCCGAGGGCCTCGCCGAACTCGACCGCTTCATCGAGGCGATGATCTCGATCCGCCGCGAGATCGACCTGGTCGGTGACGGCGTGTGGCCGCTCGAGCGCAGCCCGCTGCGTCAGGCCCCGCACACCGCCGAACAGGTGACCGCGGACGAATGGGACCTGCCCTACCCGCGCCACCTCGCCGCCTACCCCGTCGCGTCGCTTCGCGCCGCCAAGTACTGGCCCCCGGTCCGCCGCATCGACGGCGTCCACGGCGACCGCAACCTCGTCTGCTCGTGCCCAGCACCCGAGGCCTTCGAGAACACCACCGACATCGACACTTCGGCCATCGCCGAGGAGGCCTTCGCATGACCCTCACCACGACGCCCACGTCCCCGATGCTCGGCGAGCACGCCTCGCTGGGAGCACATTTCACCGACTTCGCAGGCTGGCAGATGCCGCTGAAGTACGACAGCGAACTCGCCGAGCACCACGCCGTCCGCAAGACCGCCGGACTGTTCGACCTCTCGCACATGGGCGAGATCGCGGTCACCGGACCCGAATCCGGAGCGCTCCTGGATTACGCTCTGGCCGGAGAACTCTCGAAGATCGGCGTCGGCCGGGCCAAGTACTCCCTCCTGTGCAATGCGAACGGCGGAGTCATCGACGATCTCGTCGTCTACCGCCTCGCCAACGAACACTTCCTCGTGGTGGCCAATGCGGCCAACGCCCCTACCGTCTACCGTAGACTCGCTGGCCGTGCGGAGAGCTTCGCGGTAACTGTGAAGAATCAGTCGTCGGAGACTGCTCTGATTGCGGTGCAAGGCCCGGTCGCGCAGGACGTCGTGCAGTCCCTCGTTCCCGCCGAGCAGGTCGAGACGGTGGCGGAGTTG
The DNA here is from genome assembly GCF_011603105.1 of Rhodococcus sp. A14. NCBI lineage: Bacteria > Bacillati > Actinomycetota > Actinomycetes > Mycobacteriales > Nocardiaceae > Rhodococcus > Rhodococcus sp. A14. The sequence goes on from NZ_JAAOQS010000163.1 coordinate 7,878, forward strand.
CAGTACTACGCGGTCACACGCGCGGTGGTCGCCGGCATCGACGTCCTCCTCGCCCGCACCGGGTACACCGGTGAGGACGGATTCGAGCTGTACGTGCCGAACGAGCAAGCCGTGCAGTTGTGGCGCGCGCTTCTCGACGCCACCGCGGCCCGCGGCGGCGTCCCCGCCGGCCTCGCGTGCCGCGACACCCTCCGACTGGAGGCCGGAATGGCGCTGTACGGCCACGAGCTGAACTTCGAGACGAATCCGTACGAGGCCGGTCTGGGCAAGGTGGTCCGGCTGAACAAGGAGTTCGTCGGCCGCGATGCCCTGCAGACGTTGTCGGAGCAGACCCCGCAGCGGGTGCTCGTCGGACTCGCGGGCACCGGTCGCCGGGCCGCCCGCGCCGAGTACACCGTGTTCGACGCGGTCGGTAAGTCACCGATCGGCACCATCACGTCCGGGGCGCTGTCTCCGACGCTCGGCCATCCGATCGCACTCGCCTTCATTGACGTCACGTACCGCGAACCCGGCACCGAACTCACGGTGGACATCCGCGGCAAGAAGGAATCGTTCGTGGTCACCTCCGTGCCGTTCTACCGCCGGCACTGACCCTGCGACGGCGTCCGCGGCTGTGCCTCACGGACTTGACGACACACAGGCTGATCGAACCATCTGCGGCCGTCTTTTCGACACCGAACCAGCAGCTTCCTCCCTCCACGCCCATCATCTCAGTCCATACCAAGAGGTAACCTAATGGCTTCCAACACGTTTCCTGACGATCGCAGCTACACCGACGACCACGAGTGGGTCCTGATCGAGCCCGGCGCCGCCCTCCCCGACGAACCGGTCCGCGTCGGCATCACGTCCGTCGCCGTCAACTCGCTCGGCGAGCTCGTCTTCGTCGACCTGCCGGAGGTCGGTGCGACCATCGTCGCCGGCGAATCGTGCGGCGAGGTCGAGTCGACCAAGACCGTGTCCGAGCTGTATCCGCCGGTGAGCGGCCGGGTCACCCTGATCAACACCGCCGCCGTCGACGATCCGGGACTGGTCACCTCCGACCCGTACGGCGAGGGCTGGCTGTTCGCCGTCCAGCCGTCCGCCGCCGGCGCGCTCCTCACCGCGGCCGAGTATGCCGAGAAGAACGGGGTGCAGGCATGAGCGTCCTGAATCGCGATCTCGCGGATTTCGATCCGGACGTCGCCGCACTGATCGGCAAGGAACTCGAGCGTCAGCGCACCGGCCTCGAGATGATCGCGTCGGAGAACCACGCACCGCTTTCGGTGATGCAGGCGCAGGGTTCCGTGCTGACCAACAAGTACGCCGAGGGGTACCCGGGCCGGCGCTACTACGGCGGCTGCGAGCACGTCGACGCGATCGAGCAGCTCGCCATCGACCGCGTCAAGTCGCTGTTCGCCGCCGAATACGCCAACGTGCAACCGCATTCGGGTGCCACCGCGAACGCGTCGGTGATGCATGCGCTGATCAAGCCGGGCGACACGATCCTCGGACTGTCCCTCGCCGACGGCGGCCACCTCACGCACGGCATGCGCCTCAACTTCTCCGGCAAGCTCTACAACGTCGCGGCGTACGGGGTGTCCGAGCAGGACTACCTCATCGACATGGACGAGGTGGCGAAGGCGGCGCGCGAGCACCGGCCGCAACTGATCATCGCCGGCTGGTCGGCCTACCCCCGGCACCTGGACTTCGCCCGCTTCCGGGAAATCGCCGACGAGGTCGGCGCGTACCTGATGGTCGACATGGCCCACTTCGCGGGTCTGGTCGCCACCGGGTTCCACCCGTCCCCCGTCCCGCACGCGCACGTCGTCACGTCGACGACGCACAAGACGCTGGGCGGACCCCGTGGCGGCATAATCCTGACCAGCGATGCGGCCATCGCGAAGAAGATCAATTCCGCGGTGTTCCCCGGTCAGCAGGGCGGCCCACTGGAACACGTGATCGCCGGCAAGGCAACGGCATTCAAGATGGCGGCCGAACCCGAGTTCGCGGAGCGTCAGGAGCGCTGCCTGGACGGTGCGAAGGTACTCGCCGAACGGCTCAGCAGACCCGACGTCAAGGAAGCCGGAATCAGCGTCCTCACCGGCGGCACGGACGTGCACCTCGTCCTCGTCGACCTGCGGGATGCCGCTATCGACGGGCAGCAGGCCGAGGACCGCCTCGACGCGATCGGAATCACCGTCAACCGCAACGCCGTCCCGTTCGATCCGCGGCCGCCGATGGTGACGTCCGGTCTGCGCATCGGCACCCCGGCACTCGCCGCCCGCGGCTTCGGCCGCGACGACTTCGTGACGGTCGCCGACCTGATCGCCCAGGCACTGCTCGCGCCCGCCGACGCGGACACGTCCGGGTTGGCCGCCCAGGTCCGGGTGCTCGCGGACAAGTACCCGCTCTACCCGGGCTTGTAACTCGTGACGATCAGTGTGTTCGACCTGTTCTCGGTCGGTATCGGACCCTCGAGTTCGCATACGGTCGGGCCGATGCGGGCGGCGGGCACGTTCGTCGACGACCTCGACACACTCGGCCTTCTCGGGGACGTCGCCGGTGTCCGTGTCGATCTGTACGGATCGCTCGCGGCCACCGGCGCCGGCCACGGCACCATGTCGGCGATCCTCCTCGGTCTCGAGGGGTATCGGCCGGAAACCATCGCCACGGAGGAGATGGAGACGCGACTCGACGAGGTGCGGGCGAGTCGGCGGATCCGTCTCGGCGGGACGGTCGACATCCCGCTCGCCGAAGACGAGATGGTGCTGCACCCGTTGACGGTCCTGGACTTTCACCCCAACGGCATGACCCTCACCGCCACCGGCGTGACCGGCCGCGAACTGCACGCGCAGACGTACTTCTCGATCGGCGGCGGATTCGTCGTCACCGGCGACGAACCGGAGCTGCCCGTCGCCGCGGGCGCGAATTCGCTGTCGTTCGGGTCGGCGCGCGAGTTGCTCGACCTCAGCGAGCACTACGGTCTCACGATCAGCGAGGTCATGCTCGAGCACGAACGGGCCCTGCGGCCCGAGCCGGAGGTCCGGGCGCGGCTCCTGCACATCCGGGACGTGATGGTCGAGTGCCAGCACCGCGGAATCAGCCGGGACGGGTACCTGCCCGGCAGTCTGCGGGTGCGCCGACGCGCCCGCGGCTGGTACGAGCGGCTGAATGTGGAGGATCCGGGTCGTGATCCCGCGTTCGCCGAGGACTGGGTGAACCTGGTGGCCCTCGCCGTCAACGAGGAGAACGCGTCCGGCGGACGCATCGTCACCGCCCCCACCAACGGGGCGGCCGGCATCATCCCGGCGGTGTTGCACTACGCGCTGCACTACACCCCCGCCGGGAAGGCCGACCCGAACGGAACGACGGTGCGATTCCTTTTGGCGGCCGGCGCAATCGGATCACTGTACAAGGAACGGGCCTCGATCTCCGGGGCCGAGGTGGGCTGTCAGGGCGAGGTGGGTTCCGCGGCGTCCATGGCCGCCGCCGGGCTCGCCGAGATCCTCGGCGGCAGCCCGGAGCAGGTGGAGAACTCGGCGGAGATCGCGATGGAACACAGTCTCGGTCTCACCTGTGATCCCATCGGCGGCCTGGTGCAGATTCCGTGCATCGAGCGCAACGCCATTTCGGCGGGCAAGGCGATCAACGCCGCCCGGATGGCGCTGCGCGGCGACGGCACCCACCGAGTCAGCCTGGACCAGGTGATCGAGACGATGCGGGTCACCGGCGCCGACATGAGCTCGAAGTACAAGGAGACCTCCACCGGCGGTCTCGCCGTGAACGTGTCGGTGAACCTCGTCGAATGCTGACCCTTGACCCCCGAAAAGAGGAAGACGGGCATGGCCTTTGTAGAACTTGAGTCAGCCACGGGTACTGCGCGTGTCAAGCGTGGCATGGCCGAGATGTTGAAGGGCGGGGTCATCATGGACGTCGTCACCCCCGATCAGGCGAAGATCGCCGAGGACGCCGGTGCGGTGGCGGTGATGGCGCTCGAACGGGTGCCCGCGGACATCCGGGCGCAGGGTGGGGTGTCCCGGATGAGTGATCCGGACATGATCGACGGCATCATCTCCGCAGTGTCCATTCCGGTGATGGCCAAGGCCCGGATCGGGCACTTCGTGGAGGCGCAGATCCTGCAGTCCCTCGGGGTCGATTACGTCGACGAGTCCGAGGTGCTGACCCCGGCGGACTACGCCAACCATATCGACAAGTGGCAGTTCACCGTCCCGTTCGTCTGTGGTGCCACCAATCTGGGTGAGGCGCTGCGGCGGATCACCGAGGGTGCGGCGATGATCCGGTCCAAGGGTGAGGCCGGGACCGGTGACGTGTCGAACGCGACCACGCACATGCGGACGATCGGTGGGGAGATCCGCCGGTTGACCTCGCTGAGCGAGGACGAGCTGTATGTGGCGGCGAAGGAGCTGCAGGCCCCGTACGACCTGGTCGTCGAGGTCGCCAAGGCCGGGAAGTTGCCGGTCACGATGTTCACTGCCGGTGGCATCGCCACCCCGGCGGATGCGGCGATGATGATGCAGCTCGGCGCGGAGGGTGTGTTCGTCGGGTCGGGCATCTTCAAGTCCGGTAACCCGACCGAGCGGGCCGCGGCGATCGTCGAGGCCACCACGTTCTTCGACGACCCGGACGCTCTTGCGAAGGTCTCCCGCGGGCTAGGCAAGGCGATGGTCGGCATCAACGTCGACGACATCCCCGTCCCGCACCGGCTCGCCGAACGCGGCTGGTGATATCACCGGATCACAAGTATCACGGATTCTCACACTCACAATTTGGCAGTAGCTTTGCGGATTCAAACAGTCCAGTAGTCGGAGCAACAAGCGCTTCTGCGCTCCGACGTGTCCATTCACTCACATATTGAGCAATTCCCAGAAATCCATCAATTGTGTGCACCGGCACCCGGCGGAATCGCTAAGGCCAGCCTAGTGTCCCGCGCGCGTGGCGAATGGCAAGTGTGGCGCGCCTTCGCCACGCTCACCCACAAACTGGACCATGGAAAGATTCTCGCTCCAACCCACACCCCAACTGCAAGATCAGGCCCTCTTAGATCACGAATCCTCGATAAGTCTTCGTTAGCTGCACCAGCCTCGAAGAGACGAGACTGCTGCGGCCCGCTGATTTTCGGGCAGTGATCTTCGTCTATCCATAAAACTGCTCCCCAGAAGTCGGAACTGAATTTCTCAGTCCAACTTTTGGGAACCACATCACAGCACGGACCAACTTCTGGAACGAGATATCAGACATCTCACAACAGAGTCGACAGCTGGTGACATCGGTCTCGAAGACGAGATCGCGAGGTAGATGGTGTTCAGCGGATGCACCTCGGGCTGGTGCAGTATTTCGACGGAGCCCGCCAGAAGCGCCTGCTCCGCAAGATATCTTGGCAGTACAGACATTCCCGATCCTGCGACGACCCCGGCCAGAACAGCTCGAAGATCTGGTACCACCGTCGAAACCCTGTTCGCAGGGCGAGTTCCGAACACACTAAGCCAATAACGACGAATGATAGGTAGGTCAGTCGCGTAGGCAACCAACGGAATGTGAGCCAAAGCGCGGGTCGGATCTGACGCCAAAAGGCTCGCATCAACTGTTAGGGCGACTGCCTTCGAAGCGATCAATACAAACTCTTCGTCGACGAAGGCTGTGGACGTGAACTCGGAGCCAGTGGGGCGTATCGCGGATACGACCAGATCCAGCTCGCCTGCTGATAACGCGGTGAGAAGGTCGGCAGCCAATCCCAGTTCGATCCGAACTTGAATCCCCCGAGATGTCAGCGAGGCAAGCGCCGGCACCACACGTACCGCCATCAAGTCGCTCGCACCCCCGATACGAACATCGCCGCGATGCAGTACTCGCATATCTGTGGACAAGGCAGTCTGCAAGGAGGCGAGTGGTTCACTGACGCGCAGCGCCAACTCGTCCCCACGCGCAGTCGGTCGCACGCCGAGATGGGATCGGGTGAACAGCGTTTCGCCGAGTCGCTGTTCCAGACGAGCAAGTTGGTTACTCACAGCAGATTGAGTGACCCCCAGGGCTCTGGCGGCCGCGGTCACGGAACCGCGTCGATAGATCTCGATGAAGGTCGATAGCAGATCGTATTCCGTCACACCACTCTCCGGGCATCGAATTATTTGTGACCCAACACCGCTGCCGCGGAATGCCTTCGCCAACTCACCAGTTGTCTCATACGTCATCACTTCGACGAAGGAAACAAACATGACTACTGTACTGATGGTAGTGACCGGCGCGGACTCCCTGACACTCAACGAGGGAAGTAGTCACCCGACGGGATTCTGGGCCGAAGAAGTCGCCGAATCCCACCGCATCCTTGTCGACGCCGGATTCGAGGTCGTCATCGCGACTCCGGGGGGTGTGGCACCGACGGCGGACCCGATCAGCCTCAATCAGCGAGGAGGCGTCGCCAACGCCGACGCCGAGCGCTTCCGTGACTACCTGCAGACCCTGGGCGAGGAACTACTCTCCCCGATCGCTGTATCCGCCGCGAAAGCCGAGGACTTCGACGCGATCTACGTACCCGGCGGTCACGGACCCATGACAGACCTTGCCGTCGACGCCGACCTCGGTAGCCTCCTCGTCGACGCAGATGATCGCGGACGCGTTGTCGCAGCACTGTGCCACGGGCTTGCCGCATTGCTGAGTACCACCTCCGAAACCGGCACCTTCCACTTCGCCGGACGCACGCTCACCGCGTTCACCAACGAGGAAGAGGCACAAGGTGGCGTCGCCAACACTCCATACCTCGTCGAAAGTCGTTTACGCGAACTCGGAGCACTGATCGAGACCGCAGATCCCTGGAGCAGTCATGTGATCGTCGATCGGAACCTGGTCACCGGACAGAACCCCCAGTCCAGCGTGGCAACTGCCCAAGCAGTCGTTGCTGCACTCTCGAACTAAGTTCGGACCGAACAATTTTCCGCACCTGGGTGTAGGGGTCGAGGACGTAGGTGAACGTTCGGCGATGTTGTTGCGCGCCAGGCGGGTGTTGGCCTTGTCGATCTGCGCCAGCGCGGACGGCAGGTCGTACATCACGGCTCCCCCATTCGTCACGGCCTCACTTCTCCATCACCTGACAATGTGGCATTGCAATGTTGCGACCCGGGAGGGAACCGGCCACCGATCAGCACCGGATACACGCACCGGCCCGGAACCGGAGATGCCCCGCATCGGCATCGATGCGGGGCACTCACCCTCGAGAGGGGATGGCGGAGGCCGCTGTCGGTTACCCGCGGGAGAGTCCGGGCTGGATCTGGATCTGCCCGGGGTTGGCCTTGGTCTTGCCGACCGTCCATTCGCCGTCCGCACCGCACACCAGGGCGCCATTGCGGTCGCCGGGCTTGCCGTATGTCACCGTCTCGTTTCCGTTCGAGTCCGTGTTCACGATCGGGCACGGACCACCGGTGGGACCGTTCGGGCCGATCGGCTCGGCCTGAGCGACGGACGCTGCCCCGGCCGCACTCAGGACCGTAAAGGCAGTGAAGGCGATGGCGGTAAAGGTTCGGCGGGCGTTGATCA
>NZ_JAAOQS010000164.1:0-14588 GCF_011603105.1 Rhodococcus sp. A14
CTGCAGATCCTGGGCCGCGCCGAAGTCCGGGCCCTCGAGCCGATGCTGGGTCGCGGAGTCCGATTGGGACTCTTGGCCGTCGACGAACTGGCCGTGGACAACAGGCTGCTGTTGCAGGCGCTGCAGCGGTGCGCCGCCGACGCCGGAGTGGAGCTGATCGGGGAGGCCGTGCACAGCCTCGACCGGCTCGACACCGACCAGATCGTCGTCACCGCGGGCATCGCGTCACCGGCCCTGTGGCCCGGGCTTCCGGTTCGCCCGGTGAAGGGCGAGATCCTGCGGTTGCGCTCGCGTCCCGGGGTGACCCCCGCGCCGGGCCGGACCATCCGCGGCAGCGTGCACGGCAGGCCCGCCTACCTGGTGCCGCGTGCCGACGGCATCGTCGTCGGTGCCACCCAGTACGAGTCGGGCAACGACACGCAGGTCACGGTGGCCGGTGTGCGCGACCTGATCGCGGACGCCGAGGCCCTGATGCCCGCCATCGGCGAGTACGAACTGCACGAGACCTCGGCGGGTCTGCGTCCGATGACCCCGGACAACCTGCCGCTGATCGGCCGGGTGTCCGATCGGGTCGTGGTGGCGACGGGACACGGCCGTAACGGCATCCTGCTCACCCCGGTGACCGCCGACGCGACGATGGCATTGTTGGAGGGCTCGGCATTGGTCGAGGCGAAAGCCGCCGACCCCGAACGTTTCGAGAAAGTAGCGAGGTAGAGATGAGTGAGCAGCAAGTAGTGGTGCCGATCGGCATCAGCGTCAACGGCGAGGACCACGAGTTCACGGAACCGTTGACCGTCACCGGGCTGCTGGAGGTGCTGAACCTGCCCACCAAGGGCATCGCGGTGGCAGTGAACGGCGCCGTGTTCCCGCGCGCCCGGTGGGACGAGCTCGTGGTCCGGGGCTGGGAGATCGAGATCCTCACGGCGGTGCAGGGTGGCTGACGCGACGCCCGGCGTGCAGAAGGGCCTCACGATCGCGGGACGCACGTTCGGTTCACGGTTGATCATGGGCACCGGCGGCGCCGCCAACCTCACGGTGCTCGAAGAGGCGCTCGTCGCGTCCGGCACCGAGCTGACCACGGTCGCGATGCGCCGCGTCGACGCCGCAGGCGGCACCGGTGTGCTGGACCTGCTGCGCCGGCTCGACATCGCCCCGCTGCCCAACACCGCGGGGTGTCGCGGTGCGGCCGAGGCTGTGTTGACGGCGCAACTCGCCCGTGAGGCGCTCGAGACCGACTGGGTGAAGCTCGAGGTCATCGCCGACGAGCGCACCCTGATGCCCGACGCCATCGAGTTGGTCAGCGCTGCAGAGCAACTGGTCGACGACGGATTCGTCGTCCTGCCCTACACCACCGACGACCCGGTTCTGGCCCGCAGACTCGAGGACGTGGGCTGCGTGGCCGTGATGCCGCTGGGTTCGCCGATCGGCACCGGGCTCGGTATCGCGAACCCGCACAACATCGAGATGATCGTGGACGGTGCGGGGGTGCCCGTCATCCTCGACGCCGGCATCGGGACCGCAAGCGACGCTACCCTCGCGATGGAACTCGGCTGCGATGCGGTGTTGCTGGCCACGGCTGTGACCAGGGCGAAGGATCCGGCGCTCATGGCGTCGGCGATGCGCGGGGCCGTGGTGGCGGGGTACGAGGCACGTCACGCGGGCCGGATTCCCAAGCGGTTCTGGGCGCAGGCGTCGTCGTAGTCCTCGGGGTCGCGTCGGGGTCCGGCTCAGGGTCCGACCGGTACCAGGGGACGAGCCGGGAGTAGACCTGCGGCCGATGCGCGCCGTCCGCAGGTTCGGGCATCCTTCTCATCATGATTGAAGTGAGGGGACTGACAAAGACCTTCGGTGCGACGAGGGCGGTGGACAACCTGACGTTCAACGTGAAGCCGGGTATGGTCACCGGCTTCCTCGGCCCGAACGGTGCAGGCAAATCGACGACGATGCGCATGATCCTCGGGTTGGACCGCCCCACGGCGGGCAGCGCGTTGATCGACGGCAAACCGTACAGCGACCTGGTGCAGCCGCTGCGGACGGTGGGGGCTCTGCTCGACGCGAAGTGGGTGCACCCCAACCGCTCGGCCCGCGCCCACCTGCAGTGGATGGCGGCGTCCAACTCGCTGCCGAAGAGCCGGGTCGACGAGGTGCTGCACCTCGTCGGGCTCACCGAGGTGGCCGGGAAGAAGGCAGGCGGGTTCTCGCTCGGCATGTCGCAGCGCCTGGGCCTGGCCGCCACGCTACTCGGCGACCCGAAGGTGCTGCTGTTCGACGAGCCGGTGAACGGGCTCGACCCGGAGGGCATCGTCTGGATCCGGAAGTTCATGCAGCGCCTCGCGGCGGAGGGACGCACCGTGCTGGTGTCGAGCCACCTGCTGTCCGAGATGGCGCTCACCGCAGAACATCTGGTGGTCATCGGCCGGGGGCGTCTGATCGCCGACACCACCGTGTCCGAGTTCGTCAGCAAGTCCTCGGAATCGACGGTGCGGGTGCGGAGCCCCCAGCTGGACGCGTTGCGTAGCGCGCTCACGTCCAACGGGCTCACCGTGCGCGAGGACGGATCCGACGGGCAGCAGGCGCTCGTGGTGGTGGATTCGTCGACGGACGTCGTCGGCGGGATCGCCGGTTCGCAGGGCATCGTCCTGTACGAGTTGGCATCTCAGCGCGGATCGCTGGAGGACGCCTTCATGAAGTTGACCGGAGACGACGTGCAGTACCACGCAGAGGGCGTCGAAGATGTGATGAGGGGTGCACTGTAATGGCTGTTCTCAATGCCGAACGGATCAAGATCACGTCGACGAGGTCGCCGTGGTGGTGCACGGTCATCATCATCGTGCTGGGCCTTGGCCTCGCCGCAGTCATCGGGCTGAGCGCGAAGGCCAGCATCAACTCCTTCAACAACCAGATCGCGGACGGTAAGCAACCGGATTTCGATCCGTTCCTGCCGCAGATGTCGGACGCCGTCGGCGGTGTCTCCGGATTCGGCGTGCTGGTCCTGATGATCCTCGCGGCACTGGCCGTGACCAGCGAATACCGGTTCGGCGTCATCCGCACCACGTTCCAGGCCATCCCGAACCGGGCGTCCGTCCTCATCGCGAAGGCGGGCCTGATCGGCGCGTTCGGTGCGGTGCTGACATTCGTGCTCACGTTCGGCGCGTACGCCATCGCGAAGGCGACCGCGGGTGACGAGGCAGGAGCGGCGCTCACGCTGTCGGGTGACGACGCCTGGCGGTCGATCTACGGCGTCCCGATCTACGCGTTCCTGTGCGTGGTTCTCGCCGTCGGCGTCGGCACGCTGCTGCGCCAGTCGGCAGGCGCGATCGCCCTGCTGCTGCTGTGGCCGCTGCTGATCGAGAGCCTGTTCAACCTGTTCGGGTCGTTCGGCCAGAAGATCATGCCCTTCCTGCCGTTCCTCAACGCCAACAACTTTTTGGGGGCGCCGCAGGGGGTCGACTTCCACTGGGGCCCGTGGGGCAGCCTGGTCTACTTCGCGGTGTTCGTCTTCGTGATCTTCGGGGCCGGCCTGGTGGTCGTCAACAAGCGCGACGCCTGACACCCGATACAGTACTTTCGCCCCGTTCCTCCGCCAGGTGATCGTCGGGAGACCTGGCTGAGGGTGACGGCGGGGCGGGAGCCTGTGGGCCGGTGCGAAATCCATTCGCGCCGGCCCACAGGTGCTTCTGCGTTAGGCTCCCGACATGCGACTACGGGGAGCCTTCACAGTCGGAGTGGCCGGTGCGATGGTCTTGGCCGGGTGCTCGTCGACGAGCGAACCCGATTCGCCGCCGGTCGATGCGAGCGCTCTCGCGGCCTCGGTCACCGAGGGCGGTGTGGTGGGGCACCTGGAGCAACTGCAGACGATCGCCGAGAACAACAACGGCAACCGCGCGGCCGGAACCTCCGGCTACGACGACAGCGTCGACTACGTCGCACAGGTGCTGGAAGACAAGGGCTTCGACGTCGAGACCCCAGAGTTCGAGTTCCACAACTTCGACGTCCGGACGGAGGCGCTCAGGTCCGGCGACCGTGATTTCGAGGTGCGTGCACTGGCGTATTCGCCGTCCACCGGTCCGGACGGGATCACCGCCCGCCTGGTGCCCGCCCCCAAGGACGAGAGTCCGGGATGCGAGGTCACCGATTACGACGGCCTCGACGTGACCGGGGCGATCGTCCTCGTCAACCGCGGGGTGTGCCCGTTCGCGGCCAAGCAGCAGCTCGCGTCCGAGCGCGGCGCCGCAGGCGTGATCGTCGTCAACAACGAGGACGGGCCGATGAACGGCGGAACTCTCGGCGATCCGGACGTGGGCAAGGTACCCACGGGCGGAGTGAGCAAGGCGGACGGCGCCGCGCTCGAGCAGGCCGGGGGTGACGTCACCCTCACCCTCGACACCACCACCGAGTCGAGCACCGCTCGTAACGTCATCGCCCAGACGAAGACCGGTTCGACCGAGGACGTCGTGATGGTCGGCGCCCACCTGGACAGCGTCCCGGACGGTCCCGGCATCAACGACAACGGCACCGGCGTCGCCGCGACCCTCGAAACGGCGGTGCAACTCGGCGGTTCGCCCGACGTCGACAACGCGGTGCGCTTCGCGTTCTGGGGCGCCGAGGAATTGGGTCTGCTCGGTTCGGAGGCCTACGTGAACAGCCTCAGCGAGGACCAGCGGAACGACATCGCGCTGTACCTGAACTTCGACATGCTCGGTTCCGAGAACGCCGGCTACCTGGCGTACGACGGCGACAACTCCGACAAAGTCGGCGAGGGGCCCGGACCGGAGGGTTCCGCGGGCATCGAGCGCACGTTCATCGAGTTCCTTAAGGGCAACGGGGTCGCCGCCGACGGCACGGACTTCGACGGCCGATCCGACTACGGTCCGTTCATCGAGCACGGCATCCCCTCGGGCGGCGTGTTCAGCGGCGCCGACGAGACGAAGACCCCCGAGCAGGCACAGAAGTGGGGCGGCACCCCGGATGTGGTGTACGACGAGAACTACCACAGCGCGACCGACACCCTCGAGAACGTGAACCGGGCCGCGCTCGCCAAGAATGCCGCCGCGGTCGCGTATGCCGTCGGGGTCTATGCGGAGTCGCTCGCCGGGCCGAACGGTGTCCCCACCGGCGCGGACCGGGAGAAGGCGCGGGCGGCGGAGTGATGTCCGATTCGACACGGGTTTGTGCATGTGACGCTGGGTTACCCTTACTCTCGTGAGCGACGACCCGGCCGAAGAGGACAGTGCCGAACTCGACGCTGCGCAGACACCGAAACGAGGCGACAAGGTTCTGGGCTGGATGGGATCGGTGAACCGGCAGCCACAGCTGATCGAAGGGCTGCGGAGGGTTCGTCGTGCGCTACCCGGCGATCCGGCGTTCGGCGATCCACTGTCGACGGCAGGCCCCGGCAGCGCACGGGCCATCGCCCGCGTCGCCGATCGCTTCCTCGACCACCAGCCGGGCGCGTCCCGCGAGATGAGCCTCGGCGCGCTGCAGGTGTGGCAGGCGCTGCTCGAGCGCACCGGACGCGGCCGGGGAACGCAGGAAGTGACCATTGTGTTCACCGACCTGGTGGGGTTCTCCAGTTGGTCGCTGCCCGCCGGTGACAGCGCCACCCTCGCCCTGCTGCGTGACGTCGCCCGAGCCGTCGAGACCCCCATCGTCGACCGCGGAGGACACGTGGTGAAACGCCTGGGGGACGGCGTGATGGCCGTCTTCCCGAGCCCGGACCGCGCGATCGACGCCGTCTTCGCCGCGCAGGAGGCTCTCGCGGAGGTGGAGGTGGACGGCTACCGCCCCCGCATGCGCGTCGGCATGCACACCGGTGTGCCCCGGCAGATCGGCAGCGACTGGCTCGGCGTGGACGTGACGATCGCGGCACGCATGATGGAACTGGGCGGCGACGGCAACGTGATGGCGTCGTCCGCCACGCTGGAGAGTCTGCAGCCGGGCACCCTCGACGAACTGGGTGTCGGCGTCAAACCGTGGCGACGCGCCTTCTTCGCCCCCGCGCCCAGCGGGGTGCCTTCCGATCTCGGTATCTGGCGGTTGCGGCTCCGCCGCCCGTGAGTACTTCTTAACCGCCGGACGTTAACAAGTACTCACGAGTGACGGAGTCGCCACAGGGGAGAGACGGGGCCGTGACCGGCGCCCAGGTCGTACGACGCCTCCAGACACTTGGTGACCCATTCCTTGCCGAACGCCACCGCATCGGGCACGGACCACCCGTGGGCTAGAGCGCTCGCGATGGCGGCCGCGAGGGTGTCGCCGCCGCCGTGATCGTTGCCGGTGTCGATACGGGGACTGCTGAACTCGAGGAACCTGTCGCCGTCGAACAGCAGATCGGTGCTCGACGCCGACGTCCGGAGATGGCCGCCCTTCACGATCGACCACTTCGCCCCGAGTGCGTGCAGCGCCTCGGCGGCCCGGCGCGCGGTCGCGTCGTCCACCACCTCGATGCCGGTGATCAGCCGGATCTCGTCGAGGTTCGGGGTGACCACCGTGGCGATCGGGATCAGCGTGTTCCGCACGGCGTCCAGCGCCTCGGCGTGCAGGAGCGGATCTCCGTGCATCGACGCGCACACCGGGTCGACGACCAGCGGGACCGGTTGGTCGCGGCCGATCCCGACCTCGGTGCACACGGCGGCGACGGCCTCGATGATGGCCGTCGACGCCAGCATGCCCGTCTTCGCTGCCCCGACCCCGATGTCGTCGACGACGCACCGCACCTGCGCGGCCACCGTCTCCGGCGGAATCTCGTGGAAACCGCTGACGCCCACCGAGTTCTGCACCGTCACCGCGGCAACAGCGACGCAGGCGTGGACGCCGCACAGCGCCATCGTCCGCGAGTCGGCCTGGATCCCGGCGCCGCCGCCGGAATCGGTGCCGGCGATGGTGAGGACGCGGACGGGGGTCTGGCCGTCGGGGGTCAGGGGCAGCAGCTTCACGAAGGGGACCTTACCGATTCTCTGAGGTGACGGATTCGACGGGCAGATATACGCGACCACCTGCGTCGACGAACTCACTCGACTTCTCGGCCATGCCCGCCTCGATGGCTTCGACCGAATCGAGTCCGTGTCGCTGCGCGTATTCGCGCACGTCGGCGGAGATCCGCATCGAACAGAACTTCGGGCCGCACATCGAGCAGAAGTGGGCCGTCTTCGCCGGCTCGGCGGGCAGCGTCTCGTCGTGGAACTCCCGCGCGGTATCCGGGTCGAGGGACAGCGCGAACTGGTCGTGCCAGCGGAATTCGAACCGGGCCTTCGACAGCGCGTCGTCCCGCTCCTGCGCCCGCGGATGCTGCTTCGCGAGGTCCGCGGCGTGCGCCGCGATCTTGTACGTGATGACCCCGGTCTTGACGTCGTCCCGATTCGGCAGTCCCAGGTGTTCCTTGGGTGTCACGTAGCAGAGCATCGCGGTGCCGGCCTGCGCGATCATCGCCGCGCCGATCGCGGACGTGATGTGGTCGTACGCCGGCGCGATGTCGGTGGCGAGCGGCCCGAGGGTGTAGAACGGTGCCTCCTCGCACAACTCTTCCTCGAGGCGCACGTTCTCCACGATCTTGTGCATCGGGACGTGCCCGGGACCTTCGATCATCACTTGCACTCCATGGGATTTCGCGATCCGCGTGAGCTCGCCGAGGGTGCGCAGTTCCGCGAACTGGGCCTCGTCGTTGGCGTCCGCAATGGAGCCGGGGCGCAGGCCGTCACCGAGCGAGAACGTGACGTCGTAGCGGTGGAGGATCTCGCACAGTTCGTCGAAGTGGGTGTACAGGAACGACTCCCGATGGTGGGCCAGGCACCAGGCCGCCATGATCGAACCGCCGCGGGAGACGATGCCGGTGACGCGTTTCGCGGTCAGCGGGATGTAGCGGAGCAACACCCCGGCGTGGACCGTCATGTAGTCGACGCCCTGCTCGCACTGCTCGATCACGGTGTCGCGGTAGATCTCCCACGTAAGTGCCGTCGGGTCTCCGTTGACCTTCTCGAGCGCCTGGTAGATCGGCACGGTTCCCACGGGCACGGGCGAATTGCGCAGGATCCATTCCCGGGTCTCGTGGATGTTCTTGCCGGTGGACAGGTCCATGATGGTGTCGGCGCCCCATCGCGTCGCCCACACCATCTTCTCGACCTCTTCCGCGATCGACGACGTGACCGCGCTGTTGCCGATGTTCGCGTTGATCTTGACTGCGAACGCCTTGCCGATGATCATCGGCTCGAGTTCGGGATGGCAGCGGTTGGCCGGGATCACGGCGCGTCCCGCCGCGACCTCGGCGCGCACCGCCTCGGGTGAAACACCCTCGCGTGCAGCGCAATACTGCATCTCGGGGGTGACGACGCCGGCGCGGGCGGCGTCGAGTTGGGTGCCCGCCCGATCGGCGATCCACGGTGCACGCAGATGCGGCAGTCCCGCTTCCAGGTCGATCGCGGCGTCCGCGTCGGTGTACGGACCCGACGTGTCGTACACGTCGAGGTGCTCACCGTTGGTGAGGTGTACGCGCCGGACCGGCACCCGGACGTCGTCGCCCGACAGCAGGTACTGCTTGGTGCTGCCCTCGATCGGCCCCGTGGTGACGGACGTGGCTGTAGATACGTTTGTGCTCATCGATGATGCTCCCTACGCCGGCATTACCCGGACAGGTTCGACGGTCGACGGCCCTAGCCGTCCTCTCAGCCCGCTGGTGCGAGCCCCCGTGGATGTGTAGTTGTCCCACAAACTGTAACCGAGATCTCTGTGAGCAATCATTCGGGTGAAACTTGGACAGCGGTTCCCGGCATCGGTATAAAGGGTGATGAACATCACATTTCGGTTACGACACACACCCCCAGGAGATAACCATGCTGACAGACGCGCAGGTTGTGGACGTGATCGACAACGCCGATCAGAACCGATTCGAGCTACGCCTGAGTGGTGACCTGGTCGGCATCCTTGGGTATTTCGCCCTTGCAGACGCGCCGCCCGGCGCCGGTGCCGGCGTGGGGGTGGTGGCCGCCCGGCCGCCGGGTCCGAAGGGTCGGGGGCGGCAGGCGCCGGTGGTCTCGTTCATGCACACGGTGATCGTGGAGGACTTCGGCCACCGCGGACTCGCCGCCCTCATGGTGGGTCGCTCCCTCGACCTCGCCCGCGGTTACGGCTGGAAGGTCCGGCCCGTGTGCACGTACGTGCAGCGCTTCGTCTCGGCGCACCCCGAGTACCGCGATCTCGTCGTCCCGGTGGAGGGCTGACGACGGTCGGGGCACGAATCGGGCACTCGTCGGCAACGAAACGGTGCCGGGGGCGGCGATTCCGCTCGCGAGGATGCCGCCTTGCTGATTCCATGAGTGGCATGGATCACACTTCGAACAGTTCCGGGTCGTCCGGGAACATCACGGCCGCTGAGGCTCGCGTGCTCGACAACCCTGCCCACGAACGATTCGATCTGTGGCTCGGGGACGAGTTGGTCGGCATCCTCGGCTATCGGGACGAGGACGACATTCCCGGATTCACCGCGAAGCCGGGCGAGGTGGTCGCGTTCATGCACACGGTCGTCAAGGAAGAGTTCGGTGGGCAAGGGCTGGCCGCAATCCTCGTGGGCGAGGCGTTGAGCTCGGCGCGTCGGCGTGGCTGGAAAGTGCGCCCCATCTGCACGTATGTCCAGCGCTACCTGGCGCTGCATCCGGAGCATCTCGACGTTCTGGTTGCCGAGTAGCCCTACTTTCGAGAGCACTGCTCTTGCCATCTGCGACTCCGCTGTGAATACTGCTCTGTATAGAGAGCGGTGCTCACATTCGAGGGAGTCGTCATGGCCGTGTCGGATCGGATCGAGAGTCGTACCGGGGTCGCACGGATCTGCGCCGCGGCGCTGTTCGCCCTCGCCGGTGTCCTGTTCGTCGTCTACCCCGTGGTGCGTCCCTACGCGGCGGGTGGGGCGCCGGACGGACGGGCCGAGTTCGCCTCACCGTGGTGGCTCATCGCTCACCTCGCCGCCGTCGGCGGGTTCATCGCGTTCGGGCTTGCGCTCGTCGCGCTCAGCGGACTGCTGAATGGGACGGGTGGCGAACGAGCGGCGGTGGTCGCAGTGGCGGCGTCGTGGATCGGGACAGGGCTGACGCTGCCCTACTACGGTGCCGAAACGTTCGCGCTGCACGCCCTGGGCGGCAGCGGCCTGGACGAGGGGGCCGTCACGACCCTCGCCGAGAGCGTGCGGATGGGGGCGGCGCAGGCGACGCTGTTCGCCGCAGGACTGCTACTCGTCGCGGTCGGCGCGTCGGCGGCCGCCGTGGCGATCGCCCGATCCCGGCTGCTCGCGGGCTGGGCGGGGATCCCGATGGCGGTGGGGTTCGCACTGTTCATCCCGCAGTTCTACGTCGACGCCCCATTGCGCATCGGGCACGGTGTGCTCATCGGGTTCGGGTGCGCGGTCGTGGCGCTCGGTGTGCTGCGTACTCAGTCGCCGAGGTCGACGATGACCGGCGCATGATCGCTGGCGCCCTTGCCCTTGCGTTCGTTGCGGTCGATCTCGGCCTTGTCGACACGGCCGGCGAGGGCAGGCGATCCCAGCACGAAGTCGATGCGCATTCCCTGCTTCTTCGGGAACCGCAACTGGGTGTAATCCCAGTAGGTGTAGACGCCGGGGCCGGGGGTGTGCGGCCGGACGACGTCGGCGAATCCGGATTCGATGAATGCCTGGAAGGCCTCACGCTCGGGGACGGACGTGTGCGTCTTGCCCTCGAACAGCGCCGGATCCCAGACGTCCTCGTCGGTGGGGGCCACGTTCCAGTCGCCGACCAATGCGATCTGCGCGTCCGGGTTCTGCCCCAGCCACCCGACCGCATCGGTGTGCAACTTCGCCAGCCAGTCGAGCTTGTACGTGTAGTGCGGATCGGCCAGCTCACGGCCGTTGGGGACGTACAGGCTCCAGATGCGGACGCCGTTGCACGTGGCGCCGATGGCGCGGGCTTCCTGCGCGGGCGCGACCTCGGGGTCCTTGTGGAAACCGGGCTGATCCTCGAACCCGATCTGCACGTCGTCGAGACCCACGCGGGACGCGATCGCGACGCCGTTCCACTGGCTGAGGCCCACGTGCGCGACCTTGTAGCCCAGTTCGCGGAAACGCTCGTACGGGAACTGCTCGTCCTTGCACTTGGTTTCCTGCATCGCCAGCACGTCGACGTCGGACCGCTGGAGCCAGTCCAGGATCCGGTCGGTACGGGCACGAACAGAGTTCACGTTCCAGGTTGCGATGCGCACGGCAGCCACCCTAGCGGCACTCTCCGACAGGTCGTCAGCCGACAGGTTCGGTGGCGTAGCGGTACCGGTGGTGGGCCACGAAGCCGAGGTTGCGGTACATCGCCTGGGCGCCCTCGTTCTCGACGGCGACCTGCAGACACGCGTGGGTCGCGCCGTGTTCGCGTCCCCAGTTGATCATGTCGCCGCAGATGAGGCTGCCGATTCCGTGGCGGCGGTGAGCCTCCGCGACCTCGACCGCGGTGAGCCCGACCCACCGGCGGTCGTCGGGCGCGGACGTGACGGATCCGCGGGCGACGGCCAGCAGCGTCGAGTCGGCGGCGCCGATCCGGCCGAACCCGAGAGTGCCGCCGCGGACCGAATCCAGCACGTCGACCGCGAAGTCGGGGAGCGCGGACCCGCGGTAGCGATAGAGGGCGAGCCAGTCCGGATCGGGGTGATCGGTGACCGTGGTGGTGCGTGGGCCCTCGGGCAACGCCAGGTTGTCGATGTCGGCTGCCATCACGACCACTTCGTCGCTGACGTTCCAGCCGAGCGGTACCTCGCCCAGCCGGTCGGGAATCAGCAACCGCAGCGGGCGGTCGCGCTCGGCGTACCACTCGCGCAGACGGTCGAGCGTGCCGCCCGGGGAGGCGTCCTCCAGGCTGCCGACCGACCCACGGTGGCCGAGCGGGGCCGCCGAGTTGGCGCGTCCGGTGAAGCCGTGACCGTACCGGGCGAGCCACCCGTCGATCCACGCGTGCTCGACGCCCGGCCAGCCGTCGGCCGAGGCCAGTTCGAGGGACCGGATCTCGCTCGCGCGCACCGGTCGCGCGGGGACGGCCTTCAGCGCGATCACCCGCTCCGGATCCACCTCGACCACGGAGCCGTCCGCGGCGCGGACGACCACCGCCGGTTCGACGCTCTCCAGCACCCCGATGACGTCGGTCATCGGATGGCTGTGGCCGGGTGGCAGCTGATATCGCAGCACTACTCGGCTTCCGAGCGGAATGTCAGTCGTCATGCCCGAAGGGGTCTTCGACCGTTCCCGGCACCCAGCTGAGGCCGGGAACGCCCCAGCCGGCACGCTTGATGGTCTTCTTGGCGGCGCGTGCGTTGCGGCCCACCAGCATGTCGACGTAGAGGAAGCCGTCGAGGTGACCGACCTCGTGCTGCAGCATGCGTGCGAAGAAGCCGTGTCCCTCGATCTCGACGGCGTTGCCGTCGGCGTCGGTGCCGGTGACCTTCGCCCACTCGGCCCGTCCGGTGGGGAACTGCTCGCCCGGCACCGACAGGCAGCCCTCGACGTCGTCGTCCGGATCCGGCATGGTCTCGGGTCGTTCCGACGTTTCGAGGACCGGGTTGACGACGCAACCCCGGCGGCGGAGTGCCGTGCCGTTCCCGTCGACGTCCGGGCAGTCGTAGACGAACAACCGCAGCGGCAGGCCGACCTGGTTGGCGGCGAGCCCGACGCCGTTGGCGGCGTCCATCGTGTCGTACATGTCGGCGATGATCTCAGCGAGTTCCGCAGGTGACTGGGACACTGCCTCGGTCGGTTCGTGCAATACCGGGTCGCCCACGATCCGGATGGGGAGGATGGCCATGGTCGTCAAGGATAGTGCGGCGCGCCCGAGCCGTTCGCACTGCCCGCGGCGTTCGTCATGGTTGAATAGTCGCTGAAGAACAGTGGTGTAATTCGTTGCTCGGTCGGCCACGCGATCGAGGAGCCGGGGGAACGTGGTTTCGCTGAGGTCGAGCGAGAGCTAGTAGTCGAGGAGTGAGATGGACGGCGCAACAGCGCGTAGTCGGAACCAGTCCGAGCGCACCGACGGCGACAACTCGGCGGGGGTCAAGGACGTCGGTGACGACGGCCTCTCGCGTCGGGAGCACGACATCCTGTCCTTCGAGCGCCAATGGTGGAAGTACGCCGGCGCGAAGGAAGAAGCGATCAAAGAGCTGTTCGACATGTCCGCCACCAGGTACTACCAGGTTCTCAACGCACTGGTGGACCGGCCGGAGGCACTCGCAGCCGACCCGATGCTCGTGAAGCGCCTGCGACGGCTGCGCGCGAGCAGGCAGAAGGCCCGCGCCGCCCGCCGCCTCGGGTTCGACGTCACGTAGCACCCGGTCGCTAAGGTCGACATCGTGAGTACTCCGAAACCCGAATCGTCCGGCCCGCCGTTACGTGCCCTCGCGATGGTGCTGATCGCCCTCGCGATTCTGTTCGCGGGTCTCGGGTTCGCCTCCCTCGGAGGTTCGGACTCGGAGGAGACCGCCGCCACCGTCACCACCACGGCGGCTGCCACGACCACCGCCGCCGTGCGTCCGACGACGGCTGCCGGAGCCGCGGGCGCCACCTCGACGCCCGCGGCGAGCACCACGTCCGGTGCCTCGAGTACCTCGAAGTCCGCCGACGCGGCGTCGGTCCCGGTGCGGGTGCTCAACAACAGCAATGTCACCGGTCTCGCGAGCCAGACGGCCACCGAACTGATGTCCTCGGGGTGGACGGTGTCGGAAACCGGCAACTACAGCGACGGCACCATCTCCGAAACCACTGTGTACTACGGGACTTCCGCCGCCGAGAAGGAAGCGGCGACGGAGATCGCCGCGCAACTCGGGGTGTCGGCCCAGCCGCGGTTCCCGGGTATCGCCAATTCGTCCGCCGGTGTGATCGTCATCGTCACGTCCGCGCAGTAGACCGGACGGTCGGTGCACCATCGCCGCGGTTATGATCAGATGCACTTCTTCGCCACCTCAAAGGAGCGGTTTGATGGCCTCGAGTTCTACCCGTCGGATGTCCTGGCGCATTGTCACCCCGGTGGTGGCCATTGCAGCACTCGGACTGACCGCCTGCAGTAACAACGAGGAGCCGACCGACGTTCCCGGCACTACTCCTCCCGTCTGGACCGGCGCCGCCGATCCCAGTGCTGCAGGCGTTCCCGGCGACGCCGAGAGCGGTTCCAGTGAGTCCGCGGAGAGCGGCGCGGTCAGCGCGACGCTGAAGAACGCCGAGGGCGAAGACGTGGGCACCGCAACGTTCAAGCAGGCAGGCAGCCACGTCGAGGTCACCGTTTCCGTCAAGGATCAGACGCCCGGCTTCCATGGTTTCCACGTGCACTCCGTCGGCAAGTGTGAGACGAACTCCGTGGCACCGACCGGGGGTGCGCCCGGAAACTTCCTGTCCGCCGGCGGGCACTTCCAGGCCGAAGGCCACTCGGGGCACCCCGCGAGCGGTGACCTCACCTCGCTGCAGGTTCTGGCCGACGGCACGGCCGAGTTGGTCACCACCACCGACGCCTTCACGGTCGAGGACCTGAAGAACGGCGACAGCGGCACCGCGGTCATGATCCACTCGGGTTCCGACAATTTCGCCAACATCCCCACCCGTTACGCAG
>NZ_JAAOQS010000165.1:0-14568 GCF_011603105.1 Rhodococcus sp. A14
CTTCTACATCCAGCCCGCGGACGTCGCCGACCATGCTCCGGGCGAAGTCCTGAAGATCCGCCAGCTGCCGCCGTCGTACTACTTCCCCGGTAGCGCGATGTGGGAGCTGCTGTTCCGGACCACCGACTCCGAGGGCAAGCCGATCGCGGCGAACACCACGTACGTGCTGCCCCCGAACCACGTCCCGGACGGCCCGCTGGTGTCGTACCAGCACATCATCAATTCGCTCGGCAACAAGTGCAAGATCGTCACCGAGCTCTACACCACCGACCCCCTGCACCAGATCCGCGAGGCCGCCGGACTCAACATCGCACTCGCGCGCGGGTGGGCAGTGGCGCTGCCCGACCATCTGGGACCGAGGATGGCGTACGGCGCGGCGAAGCTCGGTGGCCAGATCACCCTCGACGGCATCCGCGCCGTCCAGCGAGTCCCCGAACTGCAGGTGCAGAACAGCAAGGTCGGACTGGGCGGATATTCCGGCGGCGGCATGGCCACGGCCTGGGCGGCGGCGCTGGCACCGAGCTACGCCCCCGAACTGAACATCGTCGGCGCCGCCGAGGGCGGAACCCCGATGAACCTGGTGAAGATGGCGGAGGCCCTGGGCACCAACCCGCACCCCGCGTTCGGTCTCGCGATGGCCGCCGCGCTGGGGCTGGAGCGCGAATACCCGGACCGCATCGACGTCAGCGGCCAGCTCAACGATCAGGGCCGCTGGATGAAGCAGATGATCGGCAACGGATGCACCAACGAGATCATGCTGTTCGGAATCGGGCGCAGCGCATCACAGATGACCGACAACAAGAATTTCATGGACGATCCGGAAGCGTGGAAGGTGATGGAGGAGAACAGCCTGGAGCTGTATCCGGGCGTGCCCACCACGCCGATCTTCGAATGGCACAGCCCGACGGACGCACTGATCCCGGTCGATTCGATCGACACCACCCTGCGGCGGTACTGCGACGCGGGCACTCCGGTGCAGACTCTGCTCACTCCGACCCCCGACCACCTGTCGGCGGCGGCGCTGGGGCTGCCGCAGGGGCTGGACTGGATGGACGCCCGGTTCCGCGGTGATCCCGCGCCGAGCACGTGCTGAGGCGGGCGGGGCGTCAGCCGGACTGATCGAACCGGTGCCGGGCCGCCGCGAGATCCACGCGGCCGTCCCGGATGGGAACACCCTCGAGTTCGAGCTTCGCGATCTGCAGGTGCGCGAGATGCGGCGCCGGTCGTCCCGACGCGCCCAGCACCCGGTGCCAGGGGAGATCGGCGGAGTCGGTGCGCATGATCCAGCCGACCGTCCGCGCACTGGACAGCCCTGCCGCCGAGGCGATGTCGCCGTACGTGGCCACCCGTCCGGGCGGAATCGACGCGACCAGTGCGCGGACCGCCTCGACCTGTTCCTCCGTCGTCGCGACCATCACGCGACCATCAGAGGAGCGTGCGGACGAGCTCGGCGACCTCGTCGGGCCGGGCCTGCGGCACCATGTGATCGCAGTCGAGGTCGACGGCGGTCAGGTTGTCGCCCAGATGGTCGGTGAGAGCCTTGCGGAATTCGGGTGTGACATACGGCGGCTGCACCTTCGACGCCTGCACGAGGACGGTCGGCAGGTGCGCGGGCGGCAGGACGGCCTCGCGTGCGAGTTCGCCCCACGCCGTGACGACGGCGGGGGTGGACAGCCGCCAGTTGACCCGGCCGTTCGCCAGCGGCACCAGGTGTTCGGCGATCTCGTTCTCGAGGACGTCGCGGGCCACTTCACCCCACGAGCCGTGCACCTTCTCGGATCGAGCCTCCGCGATGTCGGTGTAGTCGGGGGACGAGATGGTGAGATCCGCCACCGACTGCATCACCTCGGGATCGAGCCCGATCGCGGGATCGAGCAACACGAGTCCCCGGACGCGGTCGGGGACGGCGCGCGACAGGTGCAGTGCCAGGGCGCACCCGAACGAGTGGCCCACCACCAGGACGGGTCCCCGCGCATACGCGTCGAGTGTGTCGACGAGGCTCGCGACGTGGGCTTCGAGGTTCCACGGCGGCGCCCACGTGGAACGGCCGTGCCCGAGCAGGTCCGGGGAGATCCAGCGGGCGTCCGGCAGCTGGTCGGTGGCCAGTGCCTCCCACCGTCTGCCGTGACCGGTGAGTCCGTGCAGGGCGAGGATCTCCGTGCCGTCCTCGGCGCCGAACAGGTACGTATTCAGTGCTGACACGTGACCCATGATGCCGGATCGGGTCGCCGCACGAGATGTCGGACCGTTCTGGTGGAATGCCACCCATGACGGAATCGGCGGTGCGCACCAGGACGTCGGTTCCCCGTGCCCGGCTCGTGCACCGTCAGAACCCGGTCCGCGAGGCCCGGGTGTGGGACGACGCCACGCAGCGGGTCCTCACCGCGCCGCCCCTCGGAATGGGCTGGAATCCCTGGCAGGTGCTCGGCGGCCCGGGAACGGGCAAGACGTCGCTTCTCGTGGACGTCGCGGTCGACCGGATCGCCGGTGGCGAAGACCCGGAGTCGGTGCTGGTGCTGACGCAGTCGAAGCGAGCGGCCGGCCGGGTGCGCGAAGAGGTCACCGCCGCGCTCATCGGCCACGACGAACACCACGGCCCCCGTGCCACGCGTGAACCGCTCGTACGCACCGTCCACTCCTACGCCTTCGCGGTGCTGAGGCTGCAGGCCGCCGCCCACGGAAACCCGCCCCCGCGCCTCATCACCGGCGCCGAGCAGGACGCCGTGCTGCGCGAGATGCTGCACGGCGACATCGCGGACGGCGGCGAGATGTGGCCCGAACGTCTGCGTCCCGCACTGGCACTGGGCGGCTTCGCCGTCGAACTGCGCGACCTCATGCTGCGCTCGAGCGAGCGCGGCCTCGGCCCCGAAGACCTGATCAAACTGGGTCGGCGGCACACCCGTCCCGAGTGGGTGGCGGCGGGAATGTTCGCCGCCCGGTACGAGCACGGCATGCTGCTACGCGGAGCCGTCGGTGTCGAGGCCCCCGAGGCCACCGCGCCTGCGCTGGACGCCGCCGAACTGATCGGTGCGGCCCTCACCGCGTTCGCCACCGACCCGGACCTGCTGCGCACGGAGCGGGCCCGGGTGCGGCACCTGCTCGTCGACGACGCTCAGCACCTCGATCCGCAGGCCGCGGAACTCGTCCGGCTCGTCGGCACCGGTACCCGCACCACGGTCGTCGCCGGCGACCCGGACCAGTCGATCTACGGCTTCCGCGGGGCCGACCCGACATTCCTCGCCGAACTGGCCGACAAGGGTGATCCCCGGCAGGTGTTGCTGCCGGTCAACTTTCGCAGTACGGCGGAGGTCGCGACCACGGCAGCCCGGATCACGTCCCGGCTTCCGGGGCATCTGCCGCATCGGATCTGGAGCCCGGCGCGGGACGGCGGACGGACGTCGGTCCGGGTCCTGAGCACGGCGGCGAAGGAGGCTGCGCTCATCGCCGACACCCTGCGTCGCGCCCACCTCCTCGACGAGGTGCCGTGGTCGGAGATGGCGGTGATCGTGCGCTCGGTGCCGCGCGCCCTGGCGCCGCTGCGTCGTGCCCTGCTGGGTGCAGGTGTGCCCGTCACCACCGCGGCGTCCGAGTTGCCGCTGGCCCGTCAGCACGGGGTGTCGGGACTGATGCTGGTGCTGCGGGCACTGTCGGGGCAGGAATTCACGGGCGAGGACGCACTCGCCCTGCTCGCCGGCCCCGTCGGCGGCGCAGAACCCGTGGCGCTCCGGCGTCTTCGCCGGGGACTGCGGCGCGCCGAGCTGGCGTCCGGCGGCGACCGCGACTCGGCCGAGCTCCTCCGTCTCGTGCTGGTGGGCGAGACCGACAGCACCCGCAGGGTCACGGCCAAGCTGACCGACGTCGAAGCGGCATCCCTGAACCGGGTGCTGTCCGTGCTGCGCAAGGCGAAGGTGCCCCTGGACCGTGGGCGCGGCATCGAGGACGTGCTGTGGGCGGCATGGCAGGCCACCGGACTCGAACGCCGCTGGTCGGCGGCTTCCGCCCGCGGAGGTCCGATCGGGGCACAGGCCGACCGCGACCTCGACGCCGTGGTCGCCCTGTTCGACGCCGCGGCGAGTTACGTCGACCGCCTCCCGCGTGCACAGCTCGCCGGGTTCGTCGACTACCTCACCGGGCAAGCCATTCCCACCACGCGGAACGTCTCCGCCGTCCCGGTCGATGCCGTCTCGGTGCTCAGCGCCCACTCGGCTGCCGGCCGCGAATGGGACGTCGTCGCGGTCGCGGGTGTGCAGGAAGGGCTGTGGCCGAGCCTGCGGGCGCGCGGCAGCCTACTCGGCACCGAGGCGCTGATCGACCTGACCGCCGGAGTGTCCGACGGCAGCGAGACGGCCGCCGACCGGATGTCGCGCACCGCACCGCTCCTCGCCGAGGAACGCAGGCTGTTCCTGGTGGCGTGCAGCCGGGCGAGGCGGAGCCTGCTCGTCACCGCGGTCGACTCGGCCAGCGGCGACGCCGATCTCGTTCACTCCCGTTTCGTCGACGAGTTGCTCGCCGGAGACCAGGATTCGGACGTCGAGGAGACGGTCGTGCAGGCGGAGGATCCGGCGACCCGGGTCCTGGCCCTGCCTGCCCTCGTCGCCGAATTGCGCAGCGTGGTCTGCGATCCGGACGTCGCGGAATCCGATCCCGCCCGGCAGGACCGCGCGGCGCGGCAACTCGCCCGGCTCGCCGACGCCGGAGTGCGCGGCGCACACCCGGACCAGTGGTACGGCACCGCCGAACCGAGCACCGGCGTGGCGTTGTGGAACGAGGAGGACGGACCGGTGTCGTTGTCGCCGTCCACCATCGACCTGCTCAACACGTGCCCGTTGCGGTGGCTGCTCGAACGCCACGGCGGGACGGACGGCGACAACACCCACGCCATCGCCGGAACGCTCGTGCACACGCTGGTGCAGGCGCTCGCCGGCCGCATCCCGCCCGATCAGGTGGAACGCGCACTGGAGAACGCCTGGGATTCGATCGATCTGGGATCTCAGTGGTACTCGCGGCGTGAACTCGACCGCACCCGGGACATGCTCGCCACGTTCACCGCCTGGCTCGGGAACACCCGATCCGAACTCACCGAGGTCGGTGTCGAGGTGGCAGTCGACGGTGTCCTGGAACCGCAGGAAGAGGGTTCCCCGACGATCCGGTTGCGGGGGCGGATCGACCGGCTCGAACGCGATGCCGAGGGCAGGCCCGTCATCGTCGACGTGAAGACCGCCCGCGCACCGGTCACCAAGGACGACGCCCAGCAGCACGCCCAGCTGGCGGCGTACCAGGTGGCGGCGGCGACCGGCGCGATCGACGGGGAGCCGGCGTCGAAACCCGGTGGGGCGCGGCTGGTCTTCGTCGCCAAACCGCACAAGAAGGAAGGCGCCACCCAGCGGGTGCAGGCACCGCTGTCGGACGAGGACCTCGAGACGTGGCTCGCGGTGATCCACGCGGCAGCGGCGGCCACCAAGGGGCCGGGGTTCCTCGCCCGCGTCAACGACGGTTGCCGGCACTGCCCGGTGCGCACGAGTTGCCCCGCGCACGACGAGGGACGGCAGGTGACGTCGGAATGACCATCCGTATCGACCCGGTGGAACTCGCCATCGGCCTGGGGCAGCATCCACCCACCCCGGAGCAGGCCGCCGTCATCGCGGCCCCCCTCGGCCCGACCCTCGTCGTCGCGGGGGCGGGCGCGGGCAAGACCGAGACGATGGCGGCCCGCGTCGTGTGGCTGGTGGCCAACGGTGTCGTCGACCCCGAGGCGGTGCTGGGGCTGACGTTCACCCGGAAGGCGGCGCAGCAGCTGACCGCCCGGATCAGGAAACGCCTTGCCCGGCTGGCGGGTTCGGACCTGCTCCGCAGGGTCGACCCGAGCGGCGACCTGCGGTCGCGGATCCTCGCGGGCGAACCGGAAGTCAGCACCTACCACTCCTACGCCGGGCGACTGCTGTCCGAGCACGGGCTCCTGCTGCCCATCGAACCCTCGGCGACGCTCCTGTCGGAGACGGAACTGTGGCAGCTGGCGCACCGGGTGGTCAGCTCCTGGGACGGCGACCTCGACACCGACCGGAATCCGGCGTCGGTCACCGAAGCCGTACTCGCGTTGTCCGGGCAGCTGGCCGAGCACCTCGTCGAACCGGACGATCTGCGAGAGGCGCACACCGAGCTCGACAAGCTCGTCCACACCCTGCCCGCCGGACCGCGACAGCGCGGCGGCCCCGGCAAGGAACTGCTCGACATCCTCGACACCCAGCACCGGCGGGTGGATCTCCTTCCCCTGGTGCAGCGTCTCGCGGACACGCTGCGCCGCGAAGGTGCGCTCGACTTCGGCAGCCAGATGTCGCTCGCGGCACGCGTCGCCGCGGACCACCCCGAAGTCGGACTCGCCGAGCGCACCCGCTTCCGGGTGGTGCTGCTCGACGAGTACCAGGACACGGGACACTCGCAGCGGGTGCTGCTGTCGTCCCTGTTCGGCGGCGGTCTCGACGGTGAACTCGCGCTCACCGCGGTGGGCGACCCCATGCAGTCGATCTACGGCTGGCGGGGTGCCTCGGCGGCCAACCTGCCCCGCTTCGCAACGGACTTCCCGCTGACGAACGGAGATCCGGCGCCGACCCTGGAACTGCTCACGAGCTGGCGCAACCCGCCGGAGGCACTGGCGCTGGCCAACATGGCGTCGGCGTCCCTGCGTGAGCGGGGCGTGTCGGTCAGCACTCTGAGGGCGCGACCGCAGGCCGTCCCGGGTGATGTGCGGCTGGCCCTCACCGGTGACGTCGTGCAGGAACGCGAATGGGTGGCCGACCGCATCGCCGAACAGTACGCGGACGCCACGAGCCGGGGCGAGGACCCGCCGACCGCCGCGGTGCTGATCCGCCGCAACGCCGACGCCGCACCGATCGCGGAGGTGCTGCGGTCCCGGGGTCTGCCGGTCGAAGTGGTCGGTCTCGGTGGACTGCTCCACACCCCCGAGGTGGCCGACGTGATCGCGATGCTCCGGGTGGTCGCCGACCCGATGGCGGGCAGTGCCGCCGTGCGAATGCTGACCGGGGCGAGATGGCAGATCGGGGCCGCCGACCTGACGGCGCTGTCGCGGCGAGCCTCCGAACTGGCCATCGGAACCGGCTACGGCACCACCGGCGCCGTCACCGATTCGTCCGCTCTGGCCGACGCCGTCGGCGAGGCGCTGCCCGGTGAGCACGCGGAGCAGGCCGGGCTGGCGGATGCACTGGCGGATCCCGGTCCCGCCGAACGCTATTCGCAGGTCGGTTACGCACGGATCACCGCCGTCGCGGCGGAGTTGGCGTCTCTGCGTGAGCGGATCGGGCAGCCACTCACCGAGCTGGTGGCCGAGGTCGAACGGGTGTTGGGTATCGGCATCGAAGCACAGGCCCGGACGCGTCGGTCGGCGCGGGGGAGTGCGGGCCGCGAACATCTCGACGCCTTCGCCGACGTCGTCGCCGGGTACGCGAGCCGCACGTCGGCCACCGTCACCGGACTGCTCGCCTTTCTGTCGGCCGCGGAATCGGTCGAAAAGGGTTTGGCTCCGGGCGAAGTCGAGGTGGACCCGCACCGCGTCCAGGTGCTGACGGTGCACTCGGCCAAGGGGCTGGAGTGGGAAGTGGTGGCGGTACCGCACCTGACGGCCGGCGTCTTTCCCTCGCGGACGGCGTCCGGGTCCTGGCTCGGTGCCGTCGGTGAACTGCCGCCCTCGCTGCGCGGAGACCGTGCGCGGCCGGGGGAGTCGGCCGACGGCGTGCCCGTTCTCGAGCTCGAGAACCTGTACGACCGGAAAGACCTCGAGGAGGCCGTGAAGGCGCACAAGGCGGCGCTGGCGGCCCGCAAACTCGACGAGGACCGCAGGCTGTTCTACGTCGCACTCACCCGCACCGAACGGGTGCTGTTCGCGTCGGGTCACCACTGGGCAGAATCCGGAACGGAGCCCAAGGGTCCGTCGGAGTTCCTCACCGAACTGCGCGACACGGTGACCGACGAGGAGCACGAGGGAATCGGGATCGTCGACATCTGGGCGCCCGCACCCGAACCCGACGAGCAGAACCCGCTGACCAGTACCCCCAAGTCGGCTGCGTGGCCGCGGGATCCGCTCGGGCTCCGACGGGAGTCGGTCGAGCGCGGCGCGGCGTTGGTCGTGGCGGCGCTGAAGAGTGCAGGCGAGACGGCACCGGCAGGCGGGGACGACGATCCCGAGAACTGGGCAGCCGACGTCGACGCCCTTCTCGCCGAGCGGGAGGCGCGGGCGAACGCCCGCACCGAGGTGGTGTTACCCGGTCAGTTGTCGGTGAGCCAGCTCGTCGAACTCGAAGCCGACCCGGACGCCCTGGCCGCCCGGCTGAGGCGTCCGCTGCCGTACCCGCCGAATCCGCTCGCGCGGCGCGGTACCGCGTTCCACGCCTGGGTGGAGCGCCGCTTCGGGGCCACCCGGCTGCTCGACCTCGACGAGCTACCCGGTGCCGCCGACACCGGCGCGGGCCCCGACACCGACCTCGCGACCCTGCAGGACGCGTTCCTGCGCTCGCCCTGGGCCGACCGCAACCCGACCGAGGTCGAGGTGCCGTTCGAGACGTCGGTGGCGGGGACGGTGCTGCGCGGCCGGATCGACGCGGTGTTCACCGATCCCGACGGCGGGTGGACGGTGATCGACTGGAAGACCGGCGCCGAGCCGAGTGCGGCCAACGAGAAGGCCGTCGTGATGCAGCTGGCCGCGTACCGGCTGGCGTGGGCCGAACTGATGGACGTTCCGATCGAGCGGGTGCGCGCCGCCTTCCACTACGTGCGGACCGGACGGACGATCGCGCCGGATCACCTGCCCGACGCCGACGCGCTCGCCCGTCTGCTCCGTTCCGCCGGTTCTCCCGCCGACGAGATCAGGCCCGACGCCGAGCCTTCAGTGACTCGGTGACCAACGGGATCTGCAACGGAAGACGCAGCAGCGCACCGGCTTTCTGCACGTTCGTCGTCTTGGAGCTCTTCACCCAGTCCACTGCCATGTTGACGTTGGCGGGGAAGACGGCGACGAACAGGAGAGCAGCGAGGCCGCCACCGAGCCGGCGGGTTCGCGGCACGGCGAGCGCCGTGCCGATGGCGAGCTCGGCGACCCCCGACACGTACGTGTAGGTCCGGGCATCGCCCGGAAGCTGGGTGGGGACCGTGGAGTCGAAGAACTTGGGGGCGACGAAGTGCATCGTGCCCGCGCCGAGCAGAAGCGCGGCAAGGCGGAGTGCGGGCTTCTGGCTCGGTCGTGGTGTGTGGCTCTCTCGTTGCATGACGTGAGCTTGCCCGAACAACTCGGTTCGCGACAACGAGGCTCCGACGTGTCACCGATGGGGCAATCGGGGTTAGGCTGCCAGCCGATGTCGGAGTTCAGTGCAACGTGGAGACGAACATATGGCCGGTAGGCTGCGTGAGAGATTGAGCAGGTCGGACACCCTGACCGACCGGCCCGACTTCGCGTTGGTGGGTGTACTCCGGATTCCGGAGCTGCAGACCAGTCCGGCGCGGGCGATCTACCGTCGCGTGGGTATCGCCTTGGCGGCGTTGGCGTTGGCGGTTCTCATCGTGTACATCGACCGGGCGGGCTACCGCGACGTGCAGGACAACGAATTGTCGCTGCTCGACTGCATCTACTACGCGACGGTGTCGTTGTCGACGACGGGATACGGCGACATCACGCCGTTCACACCGTCCGCGAGGCTCGTCAACGTTCTCCTGATCACGCCTCTTCGAATCTTCTTCCTCATCGTCCTGGTCGGTACGACTCTCTCCGCGCTCACGCAGAGCTCCCGGCAGGCGTTCAAAATTCAGCGTTGGAGGCAGCACGTGCGCAATCACACCGTGGTGATCGGCTACGGAACCAAGGGACGCACCGCGATCGACGCGATGCTCGGCGACGACGTTCCGCCGTCGGAGATCGTGGTGGTCGACACCGACCACGCGGTGCTCGACTCGGCGGCCAGCAAGGGCCTCGTCACGGTCCACGGGTCCGCCACCAAATCGGACGTGCTGCGGTTGGCGGGCGCGCAGAACGCGTCGGCGATCATCGTCGCGGCCAACCGTGACGACACCGCGGTGCTGGTGACGCTGACGGCCCGCGAGATCGCACCGAAGGCGAAGATCGTCGCGGCGATCCGCGAATCCGAGAACACGCATCTGCTCCGGCAGTCCGGCGCTGATTCGGTCGTCGTGTCCTCAGAGACCGCCGGCCGGCTCCTCGGCATAGCCACGAAGACGCCGAGCGTCGTCGAGATGATGGAGGACCTCCTGACTCCGGAGGCCGGTTTCGCGATCGCGGAACGCCCCGTGGAGCGGGACGAGATCGGCGGCTCCCCGCGTCACCTCGCGGACATCGTGCTCGGTGTGGTGCGGGAAGGGCGGTTGATCCGGGTCGGCTCGCCGGAGGTCGATTCGATCGAGGAGAACGACCGACTGCTGTACATCCGTCGGGTCGCCAACTGATCGGCAGTAGTGTCGACGGCGTGACTGCATTCCGGCTGAACGACACCCCGCTCCTGTCCCGCTCCGCCGTGGGGCGGGCCGAGGAATTGCGTTCGGACACGGACGCACTGCGAGCGGGCTGGCGGGATGCGCTGCTACTGCGCGTCAATCACCGCGGACAGGTGCGGGTGGGCGACGACGGGCTGGTGTTCGCGGACGCCACCGAACTCGGCCCCGAACCGCAACGGGGGGCGGTCTTCCTCGGCATCCGCAAGGATCGGCACGTGTGGGCGGTGCGGGTGCAGGCGCTGACCGGCGAGCTGGCCGATCTCCGGATGCTGGGCGGGACGCTGGACGACGCGGACGCCGGGGTACTCACCGGGGCGCTCGCGATGCTCAACTGGCACGACAGCGCAGGCTTCAGTGCGCTCGACGGCGCGCCGTCGGAGCCGACGATGTCGGGATGGTCGCGGATCTCGACGAGCACCGGGCACGAGGAATTTCCCCGCACCGATCCGGCGGTCATCTGCCTCGTGCACGACGGCGGAGATCGCGTCCTGCTGGCCCGGCAGCCCACGTGGCCGGCGCGGCGGTTCTCGATCCTGGCCGGATTCGTCGAGGCCGGTGAATCGCTCGAAACGTGCGTCGTCCGGGAGATCAAGGAAGAAGTGGGTGTCGACGTCCGTGAGGTGCGCTACCTCGGCAGCCAGCCGTGGCCGTTTCCCCGTTCGGTGATGATCGGGTTCGCGGCCGTCGGCGATCCCGACGCCCCGCTGACGTTCGCGGACGGCGAGATCGCCGAGGCCCGGTGGTTCACTCGGGACGAGGTGCGCACGGCACTCGAACTCGGCGACTGGGCGTCGGACACCGACGCCCCGCTGCTGCTCCCCGGCTCGATTTCCATCGCTCGCGGGATCATCGAGTCCTGGGCGGGAGCAGCGACGGAATCCTAGACGCCGAGGAGTTTCTTGACCTGCGACAACGACGGGTTGGTCGCGGTGCTGCCGTCGGCGAACTTGACGGTGGGGACGACGTGGTTGCCGCCGTTGACGCTGCCGACGAACTCCGCCGATGCCGGATCGTCCTCGATGTCGATCTCCACGTAGCCGATGCCGGATTCGTCCAGCTGCGTCTTCAGGCGCCGGCAGTAGCCGCACCAGGTGGTGGAGTAGATGGTCAGGGCGTGGGTGTCGGTAGCAGTCACGGCGGATATAACACCACGACTCCGTCGTGTGTTCCCACTGCGGTGTTCGTCCGCTTCGCGCCGTGTCGGTCGCCCCTGTCATGATGGACGCCATGTCAGCAGCCGGCGCAGCAGAGGTGACGAGTACCGGTCTCGATCCCGAACAGTCCGCAGCGGTACTCGCTCCCCGGGGTCCGGTGTGTGTGCTGGCGGGGGCCGGAACGGGGAAGACCCGGACCATCACCCGGCGTATCGCGCACCTCGTGGCCAGTGGGCACGTCGCCGCGGGGCAGGTGCTGGCGGTGACGTTCACGGCTCGCGCGGCAGGCGAGATGCGCGGCCGGCTGCGCAGCCTGGGGATCGGCGACGGGGGAGCGCAGGTTCAGGCGCGCACGTTCCACGCCGCTGCGCTGCGGCAGCTGAGGTACTTCTGGCCGCAGGTGATCGGCGACACAGAGTGGCGGCTGCTGGACCGCAAGTTCGCGGTCGTGTCGTCCGCCGCCGGACGGGTCGGACTGTCCACCAGCACGGAGAGCGTCCGCGACCTGGCGAGCGAGATCGAATGGGCCAAAGCGTCGCTGATCGCGCCGGAGGACTACCCGCGCGCGGTGGCGAAGTTACGCCGGGAGGCGCCGGTCGACGCCGCGAAGGTCGCCGAGGTGTATCACGGCTACGAGCAGCTCAAGGCCCGCGGCCAGGACGGGATGCTCCTCGATTTCGACGATCTCCTGCTCCACACGGCGGCGGCACTCGAGGAGCATTCGGCTGTCGCCGAGGAGTTTCGCGACCGGTACCGGTGCTTCGTCGTGGACGAGTACCAGGACGTCACTCCGCTGCAGCAGCGGGTCCTCGACGCCTGGCTCGGGGAGCGGGACGACCTCACCGTCGTCGGCGACGCCAACCAGACCATCTACTCGTTCACCGGCGCCACACCCAACTACCTGCTCGACTTCTCGCGCCGGTTCCCGGAGGCCACCGTCGTCCGCCTCGAGCGCGACTACCGTTCCACTCCCGAGGTCGTGTCGATGGCGAACCGCGTGATCGGAGCGGCCCGCGGCAGGATCGCGGGCACCCGCCTGCAGCTGATCGGGCAACGCGACTCCGGGCCGGAGCCGAGTTTCGTCGAGTTCGACGACGAGCCGGCCGAGGCCGCCGGGGTGGCGCGCACGATCAAGCGGCTCATCGCGTCCGGCACTCCGGCCGCGGAGATCGCGGTCCTGTACCGGATCAACGCCCAGTCCGAGGTACATGAGCAGGCGCTGACGAAACTCGACATCCCGTATCAGGTCCGGGGCGGTGAGGGATTCTTCACGCGCACCGAGGTGCGCCAGGCCGTCGCGGCGCTGCGCCAGGCCGCAGGTCGCGACGACCTGCCGGATGCGGTCGGCGCCGACCTGGTCACGCTCGTCCGCGCCGTCCTCGCTCCGCTGGGGCTGACCGACGCGGAACCGGCGGGTGCGCAGGCTCGCGAACGGTGGTCGTCGCTGTCGGCGCTGGTCGCGCTCACCGAGGAACAGCTGACCCAGGATCCGGAGTTGACCCTCGACGCGCTGTTGCGCGAACTGAGTCTGCGGGCCGAGGCGCGGCATCCACCCGTCGTGCAGGGTGTGACACTCGCGTCCCTGCACGCCGCCAAGGGGCTCGAGTGGGACGCCGTGTTCCTCGTCGGGCTCACCGACGGAACGCTGCCCATCCAGCACGTGCTCGGCGACTCCAACTCGGCACCGGACGAGGCGGCCGTCGAGGAGGAGCGCCGGTTGCTGTACGTCGGCGTGACCCGCGCCCGGGAGCACCTGCAGATGTCGTGGGCACTGTCCCGGAACGAGGGGGGCCGCAAGTCGCGGCGCCGTTCGCGGTTCCTGCACGGACTCATCCCCGAAGATTCACCTGCCTCGCGGATCGCGGCGCCCGTCAAGAGCAACAAGAAGCGTCCACGGTGCCGGCTGTGCGGAAAACAGCTGATCGGGACGACCGCGACCATGCTCGGTCGTTGCGAGGGCTGCCCGTCCAATGTCGACGTGGAGCTGCTCGAATCGCTGCGGTCGTGGCGGCTCGAGAAGTCGCGGGAGCTGAAGGTCCCGGCGTACGTGGTGTTCAGCGACAACACGTTGACGGCTCTCGCCGAGCAGCGGCCGCAGGACGATCGCGGGCTCGTCGCGATCCCCGGGATCGGTGCGAAGAAGCTCGAGCAGTTCGGCGAGGACGTCCTCGGTGTGATCAAGGGAAGCGGTAGTCCCTGAACGACTCCCACGCGGCAGGGGGTAGCGCGCATCACTGCAGGTCAAAAATAGGTTGTGCGGTTCTGGAGAATTGCCTACTGTGGTTTCAGTGCGCGGGGAGACCCGTGTGGTTCACATCGGATCGAGAAGAAATGGAGGTGGCAGTGAAATGACGAAGTTCCAAGCACATGAGACGGCAGTCGCTGCTGCCTCCGCGCTGTTCGGCATGAACGCGGCGGAAACGGCACCGGCGATTGTCTGGTCGGCAGCCCGTCGTCGTCCCGCAGCAGCAGTCGAGTCCGTGTATCGGAGTTGTCGAGGAATTCCTCGGTAGATCAACTCCCACCGTCTTTTCAAGGCCACGGACCCGCATCGCGGACCGTGGCCTTTGTAGTTCGAGCTCTTTTCCCGCTCGCAGCCTCGGCTCTGGTTCGCACCCACTTCATCGAACCGAAGAGATTGACCGTCGCAATGAGAGCAGAGGAGAAGGACGTGTCTACCGTGACATGCCGAGGGGTATCCGAAACCTCAACCGCCACAAGCGGATTTGTTCAGATAGTGTCCGCGCGTGGTGACCTGCCCTGCCGGGTCGATGATCCCGACCTGTGGTTTGCGGACTCTCCCACCGAGCTGGAACAGGCGAAGGCGCTGTGCGCGTCCTGCCCGATCCGCTCCCGCTGCCTCGACGCGGCCCTCGATCGGGGTGAGCCGTGGGGCGTGTGGGGT
>NZ_JAAOQS010000166.1:0-14531 GCF_011603105.1 Rhodococcus sp. A14
GCCCGGGGGCGGGGGCCGTGCGGGTCCGGCCCACCGGAGAGATCGCCGAGCCGGCACGGAATCGGTAGAAGTACCAGCGAGCGGGCTCCAAGCCGTGGATCTCCGGATGCACGCTGTGGGCGAGTTCGCGGGTCGCGACAGCCGTACCCCGCGTCACCACCTTCCGGAAGCTTTCGTCGTGCGCGACTTCGTATTCGACGGTCACTGGATCCCACCCCATGCCGCCGCGCCCGCCGGGGGCAAGGGGGTCCGGTGCCAGGCGGGTCCACAGGACCACACCATCCGGTGTCGGATCTCCCGATGCCACACCTAGCCCGAACGGGTCCTCTCCTCGCCACCGCGGCGCGGGGAACCGGGCGCTGCTCACCGCCGACGTACCGACCAGCACCGCAGCCGATCCGGCGATACCTGCTTGCAACAACTGCCGACGGGACAGAGGCATACACCACGGTATATCCAGGCTGCGATCGGTGAGCCGGGCCCGGCGGAGGGGACGACCCGGACGGAGGGTGGTGCACCCTCTATACCGGCGCCAGCCGGCTGGGGTGTTTCCTCGAGGTGCTCGCGTTCGCCCGGCGGAGCCCGCAGATGCTCGCCGAGCTCGAAAAGGGAAGTACTCCAGTATGTTCTGAAGGCGCTGTGCTCGCCGGCTACGGAAGGGACTGCCCCGGATCTTTTGACCTGATCTGTGAGGGATCCGTCCTCACGGTGGAAGGATGCTCGACCTGCCGGAACCGCATGCGGGACGCGGCCTGCCGCGCCCTGCATCGTTTGGAACTGACTACCGCCAGGGCGAAGTCCTAGTCGGCTCCCCAGGTCACCGAGACGCCGCGGTCGCGCAGCCACTGGCTCGGGTTGAGCCGGTTGCCGCCTGCGTCCGAGACCTCGAAGTGCAGGTGCGGACCGGTCGACTGACCACGGTTGCCGACGGTGGCGATCTGCTGACCCGCGGCGACCCGCTGGCCGACGTTGACGATGAACTCGTTGATGTGGCCGTAGACGCTGACGGCGCCGTCGTCGTGGCGCACTCGCACCCACAACCCGAACCCGGAGGCCGGGCCCGCGGAGATGACCTCACCGTCGGCCGCGGACTGGATCGGGGTGCCGATCGGGGCCGCGATGTCGATGCCGCCGTGGTGTGCGCCCCAGCGGGGGCCGTAGCCGGAGGACAGCGTGCCGGACACCGGCTGCACGGCGCGGACCTTGAGCGGAGCGGGGCTGCCCGGATTGACCGGTCCGGGCGTGCCGGGTGCGGGCGGGGCGGCCGGGAGGTCGGGCAGCTCGATCGCGGGCAGCTGAACACCGGCGGGCAGCAGGCCGGGCGGGATCTCGAGCGGGCGGGCGGCTGCGGACGCGGCGCCGAACTGCGCGCCGCCGATCAGGATGGCACCGGTCGCCGCGGCGACGGTCGCGATCTTCACGCGGCCGGAGATGGAATTGGAACGATTTGCCGTCCTGCGGTGTTTCGCCACAGTGTCTTACCTCGTCTTCGTTGGCTGGCCCGCGCTCGTGAGATTCGCGGCCTCGGACCCCCGTCGAGAAGGAAAGTAACAAAATGATATCGACCGCACAATCGTTACTTAATCGATATCTATAACATGATCTTGCTGGAATAGGCCCATGTCAGGGATCTAGACCCGGCCAACGCCGCCATCACGGATGGATAACGACACCGGGATCACGTCCCGAACACCCCGACGAGCGGCACCGCGCAAGGCCAAGGAAACCGGCGGTGACCTTGACATTCGCGGGATCGGCGACTGCGTGCGGGGCCGGCGCGACGAAATCCCGCGACGCGACGCGGGCTGCTTCACCGCCCACCGCAAGCGGACACGCCGCCGACCGCAGAGGATGTGACGGACGCCACAATGCCTGTCCTGTCCAGCGGGACATTCGGACGGGCGAGGCCCCCCGCAACCGACCGCTTCCTCAGTCGCGATAGCCCTGAGAGCCCTCACCGCGGTGGGTCGACGCCTGCGTGCAGGCGCCTACCCGCCCGTTTGGCCATCCGAACCCGGCGCACACTTTTCCGCAGCCGCTTCGAAGGGTCCTGCCCTGCTGTGCCCCTGCTATCAAGAAGCTTCTCGCTCCGGCGGCGAGGGCACGAGGGCGTGTGGTGGGAGCCGGACCTGCCGACTCCCACCCACGGGGTTGTGTCAGTGCTGTTCGAGGACTGGTTCCACCGCCGTGTCCGGCTGGGCCGTGCGCATCGACACGGCGGTGACCCCGGCACCGGCCAAGGTGATGACGGCAGCGCCGATGAAGGCGGCGGAGAATCCGTTCGTCAGCTCGGGGAGGTCGCCGATCTGGTTGGCCCCGAACGAGGCGGCGACTGCGGTCATGGCTGCCAGACCGAGGGCGGAGCCGACCTGGTAGCTGACGTTGACGATGCCCGACGCCAATCCGCTCTTCGGGTCGGGCGGTGGAGATCGCCGTGCCCAAGGAGGGAATGAAGGCGAGCGACATACCTGCTGCGGCGACCAGTGAAGCCGGCAGCACTCGACCCAGAAATTGCCGGTGGGCCGAACCAAGGCCATCCATCCGAGCCCGAGCGCGAGCACGATCAGACCGGTCACGATCATCGGTTTCGCGCCGAACCTCTGCATCGCCCGCGGCGCGATGACGATCATGCCGAGCATGATCAGTGCGGTCATCGGCAGTAGTGCTGCGCCGGCGGGGAATGCGCTGTACCCCAGGACCTGCTGCAGGTACAGGTTCAGGAAGAACCACATCGGGATCCACGCCGCACCGAGCAGCAACTGGGCGACGTTCGCTGCGGCAAGGTTGGGGGCGGTGAAGATCCCCAACCGCATCAGGGGTTCGCGGCGCCGGGACTGGATCAGGACGAACGCGCCCAGCAGCACCGCGGAAACGGCGAGGTATCCCCAGGTTTGACCGGAATCCCAGCCGACCTCGGGGGCGCGGACGATGGAGTAGACGGCAAGCGCCAGGCCGGCAGTGACGGTCAGTGCGCCGAGGATGTCGATCGAACCGGATCGGGCAGGCGCGTTGGGCATCAGCAGCGGTGTCGCGGCGAGGGCGATGATCGCGATGGGGACGTTGATGTAAAACACCCACGGCCAGCTGAGGTATTCGGTGATCACCCCGCCGAGGAACACACCGGCGGTGCCGTAGACGGCGAGGGCTTTGGTCAATTCCTGCTGGGTGGAACCGAACAGCATCATCAGCAGAGTCAGCGCGGAGGGTGCGATCCGCGGCGCCGGCGCCTTGAACGGCGCGTCCGGCCAGCTCGGTGCCGACGTTGCCGGCGGCGCCGGCGGTGATCGATCCGGCGAGCAGAACCAACCAGCCGGTGGCGAAGATGCGTCGGGCGCCCAACAGGTCGGACAGGCGACCGCCGAGCAGGCGTAGTCCACCGAAGGCGATGACGTAGGCGTTGAACATCCAGGTCAGGTTCTCCTGGGAGAAGCCGAGGTCGGTCTGCATTTTCGGTAGCGCAATGCCAATGATGGAGGTGTCCATGAACTGGGCGGCGGCGATCAGCGCCAGCGCCCACCACTTGCGTGTGGATGATGCCTGAGTGGACATGACGATCCGTCCTTACGGGTATGGGGTATCTATCGGGATGTGGGCCACACGGAGTGCAGTGGCACGCCTACCCCCAACATCGAGGCCTCAATCCCTTGGGTCACTGCAGGCATCACAGCGCCACTGGATCTTTCGGGTCGATACCCACCCTCTGTGCACATCGTT
This sequence comes from Rhodococcus sp. A14, assembly GCF_011603105.1. Taxonomy (NCBI): domain Bacteria; kingdom Bacillati; phylum Actinomycetota; class Actinomycetes; order Mycobacteriales; family Nocardiaceae; genus Rhodococcus; species Rhodococcus sp. A14. The sequence goes on from NZ_JAAOQS010000166.1 coordinate 3,715, forward strand.
GCCCTCCTGGAGGCTGCTCGAACTCTCTGCGGATAATTTGATACCATAGGGGGGTATAACAGACGCAAGGGGCAACCCCGGTGTCGCCGAAACCGTTTCGGCCGCAAGCCCGGCCGCGCCACAGCAAGACGCCCGGTGGACGGCCGTTCGGGCCCCTTCTGATTTTCATCAGGGGTCCAAGGCGCACCGTCGGGGGGTACGCAGCAAAGGGAGCGGGTACGGCAACCCCTGGCATTACATACGGTAGGGGGGTATGGTAAATCTGCAGATGGGTCGCGACGACCGCGATCGAATCCCAAGCCGACGAAAGAAGGACACCGATGAGCACCACCACCGTCACCGTCACCGGAATGACCTGCGGCCACTGCGTCTCCTCGGTCCGCGAAGAGATCGGCAGCATCCCCGGTGTCACCGCCGTGGACGTCGATCTCGCGAGCGGGCGGGTCGACATCGACTCCGCCGCCCCGATCGAGCAGTCCGCGATCGCCCAGGCCGTCGACGAGGCCGGATACCAGCTCGCCGGTTGACCGGCCTACACAAGACCCGGACAGGAGATTCCCCCGATGAACGCATCATCGAAGTTCGCCGGATTCACCGTCGGCCTGGCCGCAGTCTTCGCCCTCGCCCTCGGGGCCGGGGCGGCCCTCGGCCCCGAGGACGCCACACCAGCCGACACCCACGACACCTCGACTCACGACGCCGGACCCGATTCCACCGCGGGCGCACCGGTCGCCGATCAGACACCTGGAGGACTGATGGTCACCGACAGCGGATACACCCTGGCACTGGACACAGCGCGGGTTGCGGCCGGCGCCGACGTGCCGCTGCGGTTCCGCATCCTGGAGGCCGACGGCGTGCCCGTCACCCGGTACGTCGACAGTCACGAGAAGCAACTGCACCTGATCGCGGTGCGCCGCGACATGGCCGGATTCCAGCACGTACACCCCACACTCGACGCCGCCGGAACCTGGAGCGTGCCACTCGATCTGACCCGCGCCGGGGTGTACCGGGTGTTCGCCGACTTCACCCCCGACGGCGGTGACGGCCTGACCCTGGGCGCCGATCTGCAGGTCGCCGGCGCCTACGATCCGCAGCCCCTGCCCCCAGTGGCCGCCACGGCCGTGGTCGACGGGTATACCGTCACCCTCGACGGCACCCTCACCCCAGGTCAGGCGTCGAAGGTGACGCTGGCGGTGAGCCGGGACGGGCAGCCCGTCACGGATCTGCAGCCCTACCTGGGGGCGTACGGGCACCTGGTGGCCCTGCGGGCCGCCGACCTCGGCTACCTGCACGTGCACCCGGACGGCCATCCCGGTGACGGGGTCACCGCACCCGGCCCGGGCATCAACTTCGTTGTCACCACCCCCAGCGCCGGGGACTACCGCCTGTTCCTCGATTTCCAGCACGATGGAGTGGTGCGGACCGCCGAATTCACCCTGACCGCCGGGAACGTCCCCGGCGCCGCGGCGCCCGCCGCCGAGCCGATGCCGGCCGGGCACGGACACTGACCGCGAAACCCGGAGAGGAGGACACGATGAATCCCGTCACGCAACACCCGACCGCGAACGGCCAGGTCGAACTCGAAATTGGTGGCATGACCTGCGCATCCTGCGCGAACCGGATCGAGAAGAAACTCAACAAGATCGACGGCGTCACCGCGACGGTGAACTACGCCACCGAAAAGGCACGCGTCAACTACGTCGGCGATGTGTCGACGGACGATCTCGTGGCCACCGTCGAGCAGGCCGGTTACACCGCCACGGTCCCGGCATCCGCCGCGTCGTCCACCGACACCGACGCGGCGGCGGCCGGGACCTCTGAGAATGACCCCACCGCCGCGCTGCGTCAACGCCTGCTCGTGTCGCTGGTGCTGTCCGTGCCGGTGATCGCGATGGCCATGGTTCCGGCCCTGCAGTTCCCCAACTGGCAGTGGCTCTCGCTCACCCTCGCCGCCCCCGTGGTGGTGTGGGGGGCGTGGCCGTTCCACAAGGCCGCCTTCACCAATCTGCGGCACGGCACCTCCACGATGGACACCCTCATCTCCATGGGTACCCTCGCCGCCCTCGGCTGGTCGCTGTACGCCCTGTTCTGGGGCACCGCCGGAATGACGGGCATGACGCACCCGTTCGAGCTCACCATCTCCCGCAGCGACGGCGCCGGAAACATCTACCTCGAGGCCGCCGCGGGAGTGACCACCTTCATCCTCGCCGGCCGCTACTTCGAGGCCCGCTCCAAGCGGCGCGCCGGCGCGGCCCTGCGCGCTCTGCTCGAGCTCGGCGCCAAGGAGGTCTCAGTGCTGCGGGACGGTGTCGAACAGCGCATCGCTATCGATCAGCTGGCGGTCGGGGACGAGTTCGTGGTCCGGCCCGGGGAGAAGATCGCCACCGACGGTGTGGTCACCGAAGGATCCTCTGCCGTGGACGCGTCGATGCTGACCGGCGAATCGGTGCCCGTCGAGGTCGGCACCGACGACCAGGTCGTCGGTGCCACCGTCAACGTCGGCGGACGAATCACCGTGCGCGCCAACCGGGTCGGGTCGGACACCCAGCTCGCGCAGATGGCGAAACTCGTCGAGGACGCGCAGACCGGCAAGGCCCAGGCCCAACGGTTGGCCGACAAGATTTCCGGCATCTTCGTCCCGATCGTGATCGCCCTGGCCGTGGCGACCCTCGGCTTCTGGATCGGCACCGGCGGCGGAATCGCGGCCGCCTTCACCGCCGCCGTCGCGGTGCTGATCATCGCCTGCCCCTGCGCCCTCGGCCTGGCCACCCCGACCGCGTTGATGGTCGGCACCGGCCGCGGCGCCCAGCTCGGCATTCTCATCAAAGGGCCCGAGGTCCTCGAATCGACCCGCCGCGTCGACACCGTGGTGCTCGACAAGACCGGCACGGTCACCACCGGCAAGATGACCCTGCTCGACGTGGTCACCGCCGACGGGGAAGACACCGGGCAGGTGCTGCGCCTGGCCGGGGCGCTCGAGGACTCCTCCGAGCACCCCATCGCCCAGGCCATCGCCAAGGGCGCACGGGACAAGGTCGGCACCCTGCCTGCGGTGGCACAGTTCGCCAATGTCGAAGGCCTGGGGGTGCAGGGCATGGTCGACGATCACGCGGTCATCGTCGGACGGGCCCGGTTGCTCGCCGACTGGGCGCAGCATCTGCCCGCCGGTCTCGAAGCCGCCATGGCGGCGGCCGAATCGGAGGGCAAGACCGCCGTCGCGGTCGGCTGGGACGGGCGGGCCCGCGCGGTGCTCGTCGTCGCCGATGCGGTCAAGGCCACCTCGGCCGAGGCGATCACCCAGCTGCGCGAGCTCGGTCTGACCCCGATCATGCTCACCGGCGACAATGCGGCCGCTGCCCGGGCGATCGCCGCTCAGGTCGGCATCGACGAGGTGATCGCCGAGGTGCTGCCCGCGGACAAGGTGGACGTCGTCAAGCGGCTGCAGGATCAGGGCAAGGTCGTCGCGATGGTCGGCGATGGTGTCAACGACGCCGCCGCCTTGGCGCAGGCCGACCTCGGTCTGGCAATGGGCACCGGCACCGACGTCGCGATCGAAGCGAGTGATCTGACGCTGGTCCGCGGTGATCTCCGCGCCGCCGCGGACGCGATCCGGTTGGCCCGTAAGACGCTGGGCACCATCAAGGGCAATCTGTTCTGGGCCTTCGCCTACAACGTGGCCGCCCTGCCCCTGGCCGCCGCCGGGCTGCTCAACCCGATGCTCGCCGGAGCGGCGATGGCGTTCTCCTCGGTGTTCGTGGTCAGCAACAGCCTGCGGCTGCGCCGGTTCCGGTCCCTCTCCGGATAGGTAGACGACAACCGGGAGGTGGGGTGGGCGGCGCGTGCAGGCGGTCGCCCACCCCACATCCCTTCACTCTATGCAGTCCCGGAAGGAGAGGACCATGTCCTCGGTGACAACAACTTTGGTGCGGATCACCCGGCACCCCGCGACCCGGGCGGCGGTGAAGTGCGCGGTGCTGTGTGCCGCGGCAGCGGTCGGCCGCCGCCTCGACGGCCCGCATCCCAGCCAAGATACCCCGGGCGGGCATAATCGGGGGTGCTCGACATGATCGTCGGATACCAGGAGGACACCATGGCCACGACTCCCACCCCCGCGGCCACCGAGGCGCCCACCGAGGCCGACGGCCACGGCCACGGCTACATCACCGAAAAAGACGCCTACCTCAAACGGCTCAAGCGGATCGAGGGCCAGGCCCGCGGGTTGCAGCGGATGGTCGAAGAGGACAAGTACTGCATCGACATCCTCACTCAGGTCTCGGCGATGACCAAGGCCCTGCAGGCCGTCGCGATGGGGCTGCTCGAGGACCACATCAGCCACTGCGTGGTCGACGCCGCCGTCGCCGGGGGCCCCGAAGCCGAGGCGAAGATCAAAGAGGCCACCGACGCGATCGCCCGCCTCGTCCGCTCCTGAGACGAGCCGAGCTCACTCGGTGTAGTCCAGTCGGGACATCATGCCCGGTTTCTGATGATCCGTTGTGGCAGTCGATCATCCAGTGTCCGCGACCCGCTCCAGCTGCGTGAGAGCGTACGGCCGGTGCATGGAATACCCATCGTGGCCAAGTTCGTGAAGGTCGGGCGGACCCGTCGACCTTCACGGATCATCAATGGGGCTGTGTGTGATCGTAGGGGCAATCGTTGATGGTCCAGGCGTAGCCCTTTGCTCCGAGATCGGCCGCCAAGATGACCGCCTGTGAAGAGCCCCGTTCGTGTACCACCCATGACCACGCACGAACCTTCTGCCGGGGATCCTCAGCCGGGCATGCTGAGCGTGGATCTTGGACCATGGGGCGTGGTGGCCGCCTGTGGGCGAAGGTCGCGCACCGTAGCACCGTCGCAAAGCCCTGAGACACGACGAAGGCCCCTCCAAATGGGAGGGGCCTTCGTGGGTAATGGGCGTGCAACGCTGGAAACCGCTGGGCGGGGCTGCCTACAGGGGCCCTTACGCCCCGGAGACCTCCCGACCTCCTGCACGAACCACTTCCCTCGGCTACTGCCTCGGGCACCCACATATGTCGGTCAGTGTTGTCAGCAACCGACATACGCGCCTGACGTGGCGCCTCACAGGCTGTTCACGGGCCGAGACGGCGCGCGCGACGGATGGGGCAGTTCTAGCCGAGTATCGCCTCACATGGGCGGCATAGTCATCGGCATGTTCATCATCGGCGGCATTATGCCCATCATGCGCATACACATCATCATCATGTCCATCATGTTCATTCCCATTCTCCTCACCTCCTTCTCGGATCCGGTTGCGGTGTCGTGGCTGCAACGGGAAGGCTCTAGACGTTCGATGTCTCGCCGAGGGATCGGTGCAGGGCCGATGACCGGTCACCGCCTCAACTGTCGTAGTCGAGGCGGGTCATCATCCCTGACTCCTGGTGGTAAGCGTTGTGGCAGTGCAGCATCCAGTCGTCGGGATTGTCGGCGACCAGGTCCACCGCGAGCGAACGCATCGGCGGCACGATGACGGTGTCCTTGCGCGGGCCTGGGGTGCCGTCGGGTTTGACGACTTGGAGGGTGCGCCCGTGCAGGTGCATGGGATGCCACATCATCGTCATGTTCGTGAAGGTCAGGCGGGCGCGTTGGCCGTGCCGGATCGTCAACGGCTGGGTCTGGTCGTAGGGGCGGCCGTTGATGGTCCAGTGGTAGCTCATCATGGTCCCGCCGAGATCCGCCGCGAGGTTCACCTCCGGGCGTCCCGCGGGCAGCAGGACGGTGTCGGCGGCGACGAAGGTGTCCACGGTCCCGACCCGGCCGTCGAGTTCTCGGGGCGCGAATGCCGGGTCGGGTGCGGATCCGGCGCCGGTGCGCAGCAAGGCCCGGGCGTAGGCGTTCTTACCTTCGGCCGCCGCCACAAGCGGAAAGATCCCGTCCCCGGCGGTGACGATCACGTCGTAGCGTTCACCCATGCCGAGTAGGAGGGCGTCGACGTCGACCGGGGTGATCGGGTAGCCGTCCGCGTGGGTGACGGTCATGGTGTGCTCGGCGAGGGCGATGCGGAAGGCGGTGTCGGCGCCGGCGTTGATGATGCGGATCCGCACGCGCTGACCGGGTGTGACCGTGAACGTCGACGGTGCGGTCGAGAGTCGTCCGTTGATCAGGTAGTGCGGGTAGGTGATGTCGCCGGCGTCGCCGCCCAGGAGGGTGCTGGTGCCCGCGCCGGTCGGCGTCACACTCGAGGTGGGGGCGCCGGATCGATCCGAGCCGCCACCCATTCCCATGCCGGGCATGGTCCCCATGCCCCCTGGTCCAGCTATCGATCCCATCCCGCCCGATTGCAGGTTCGAGAAGATCTGCCGGGGGCCGGGGCCGATACCGTCGGTCCAGTCGTCGAGGACGACGATCCATTCGGCGTCGTAGTCGCTGGGTTCGTTCGGGTCGTCGACGATGACGGGCAGGTAGAGCCCGTAGTCGGTGTCGAGGCCGACGTTCGGGTGCGCCCAGTAGGTGCCCGCGTGCGGCACCGAGAAGCGGTAGGTGAAGCGTTGACCCGGTCCGATGTCGGGGCTGGCGGGGCCGGCTCCGTCCATGTCGTTACGTAGCGCAATGCCGTGCCAGTGCACGGAGGTCTCGTGGTCGAGGCCGTTGGTGAGGGCGACGGCTATCTCGTCGCCAACGTTGGCTCGGATCGTCGTCCCGGGAACGGTGTTGCTGTAGGCGAGGGTGCGCACGTGTATCCCGCCGAGGTCGATGTCGGTGGTCTGCGGGGTCAGGGCGGCGTCGACGGTGCGGCCGGTGTGGGGCCGTGCAGCCTCGGCGGCGGCGACCGCGTTCGCATCGACCGGATGAGGTCCGGAAATCGGATTCGCGGGTACAGGCAGACACTGCGAGGCCGCCCAGTCCTGCGGCGGCGGCGAGGAGGGCGCGCCGGTTGAGGCCGAGTCCGCTGTCAGGCATGTCCGCCCCCATCCTCCCAGGCCTTGCAGAGCGCGCGAGGATGTTATCGGCTGCCCGCCGACCGGCCATCGACGCGGCAGATCGCTCACGTGTCACTGCCGGGCGCGCAATTCGTTCCTGCGGAGGCGGTATTCTTCGGCGTCGATCTCACCTCTAACGAATCGTTCGTCGAGAATTTCCCGGGCCCGACCGTCGGGGTCGAAGGGCGCGGTGCGGTCCATTCGCATGCTGTGGAACAGTGCCAACACCCCGGCAACAACCAACCCCCAGAACGCGACCATCACCACGGCCATCAGTACCCAGCCGCCCCAGCCCATTCCGTACCCCACGCCGTTCCACCACATCATGGCTGTTCACCTTTCGTTGCACCCCATCGTGGATTCCGGATGCGGTGAATCGATGAGGGTTCTGTGTAGTTTCGCTGAAGATATGGCCGGTTCGGGGCGACGCGTACCGGATAAGGAAGGACACCGGCGACGATGGAGACCATGGACAACACGCCACCCCACTCGCCCGAGAGCGCCGCAGGATATCGGGCCTTGGTGGTCGACGACGAGCGCCCGCTGGCCGCGGTCGTCGCCAGTTACCTCGAACGAGAGCACTTCGAGGTCGCCGTCGCCTACAACGGGGTCGATGCGCTCACACTCGCCCGGGAAATCGACCCCGACGTCGTGGTCCTCGACCTCGGGCTGCCGGGCATGGACGGCATCGAGGTGTGCCGGGCACTGCGGACGTTCTCCGACGCCTATGTGGTGATGCTGACCGCCCGCAGCGCGGAAATGGACACCATCATCGGGCTGTCCGTCGGCGCCGACGACTACGTCACCAAACCGTTCAGCCCACGCGAGCTGGTGGCACGCATCCGCGCCATGTTGCGCCGGCCCCGGAAGGCACCGGTGTACGAGACACCGGCGCCCGGGCCGGGGGCCGAGGCTCCGCCACGGGCATTCGGGGCGCTGAGAATCGACGTGGCGGGCCGGGAGGTCCATCTGGACGGGCACCCGGTGGTGTTGACCCGCACCGAGTTCGATGTGCTGGCGGCGTTGTCGTCCCGACCGGGGATGGCATTTAGCCGGCGCCAGTTGATCGAGGCCGTGTGGGGAGAGTCCTGGGTCGGGAACGAACACCTCGTCGACGTCCATGTCGGCCATCTGCGCCGCAAGCTCGGCGACGACCCCGCCGCTCCCCGGTACGTCACCACCGTCCGCGGCATCGGGTACCGGATGGGGACCGGGCAATGACCTCGCATCGGCACCGACCCCGCACCCTCGGCGCAGCTCCGGTGCGCGGCCGTGGCCTCGGTGTGCGGCTGCTGCTGGCGCAATCGCTGGTCTTGGTTGCGGGTGTCGCCACCTGTTGGGTGGTCGCGGTGTTCGCCGGCCCCCCGCTCTTCCGCGAGCACCTGCACCGCGCCGGGGTGCCGGCCTCGTCCGACGAGCAGTTCCACGCCGAGCAGGCGTACCGCTCCGCTACTGCCATTTCCCTGGCGGTGGCCCTCGGGGTTGCCTCCCTGGCCGCGTTGGTGGTGACCTGGTATTTCAGTCGGCGCCTGCAGCGGTCGGTGACCGAGGTGTCGTCCGCGGCGACCGCGGTGGCCGACGGGCGCTATGACATCCGGGTCACTTCACCGCACCTGGGTGAGGATTTCGATGCCCTCGCTGGGGCGTTCAACCGGATGGCTGCCGGTCTCGAATCGGTCGAGACCACCCGCCGCCAACTGCTCGGTGACCTCGCCCACGAGATCCGCACCCCGGTGTCGGTGCTCGAGGCGTACATGGAAGCACTCGAGGACGGCGTCGAGACCTTGGATGCCGACACGATCATCATGCTGCGCGATCAGACCCGCAGGCTGGTCCGTTTCTCGGACGACGTCAACGCACTCGCCCACGCGGAAGAGAGCCGGACCTCGATCGAGCCGACCTGGGTGGACCCCGCCGCACTGCTCTCCACCGCCCTCACCGCCGCGGCGGATCGCTACGCCGCCAAGGAGGTGGCACTGAATTCTCGTGTTCCTGCGCGCCTTCCCCGCCTGTGGGCCGACCCGGAGCGGCTCGGGCAGGTGCTGGGCAACCTGCTCGACAACGCGTTGCGCCACACCCCCGGCGGCGGCCGGGTGGAGGTGACCGCCGGCCAGCGACACGAGTTGCTGGTGATCGAGGTGACCGACACCGGCGACGGCATCGCCTCCGAACACCTCCCGCACCTGTTCGAACGGTTCTATCGTGTCGATGCGGCACGCGACCGCGCACACGGCGGCGCCGGGATCGGACTGGCGATCGCCAAGGCCCTTGTCGAGGCGCAGCGCGGTCACATCACCGCCCGCAGCGACGGCGCCGGAACCGGCAGTACCTTCACCATCACCCTTCCGTTGCGCCGGGATCAGCGATGAGGAAGTACTCGGTGACGGCGATCACCGCGGCGCGTCCTCCCCGGGTCGAGCCGCTGAGTCGAGTCCGTCCTTGTGCTCACCGGCGCGAAACCTTCCTGATGCCGCGCGCGTTGGGGGTGGATCAGGTGGGTGGGTCGGCCAGGGAGTATCCGGCCTCGTCGACGGCGTGACGTACCTGCTCGAGCGGCAGCGGCCGGCTGCTGGTGACCCTCACCCGTGAGTCGCCACCAGGAACCAGGTCGATGTCGACGCTCGTCACTGCATCGAGACGGTCGAGTTCCTCGGTGACCGCCTTCACGCAATGCGCGCAGGTCATGCCGGAGATGTGGTAGCTGGCGGTGGTGCTCACTGTGTTCTCCTCGGACGAGGTCATCGTCGGGTGTTCGACTCACGACGCTGGGGTGTCACAGCGAGGCCAGGATGTTCTGCATCGTGGTGATCTCCTGCTGTTGGGTGTCGGCGATGGTGCGTGCCATCGCGACGGCGTCGGGATACTGACCGGAGTCGATCTCGTTCTGCGCCATGGCGATCGCGCCCTGGTGATGGGTGATCATCTGTGTGAGGTAGAGCCGGCTGGCGTCCACGCCCTGAGCGTTCTGCAGTGCGGTCATGTCCTCGGCGGACATCATTCCGCTCATTCCCATCCCGCTATCGCCTGGCATTTCCATGCCCGACATCGGCATGCTCTGGCCCGGAGTCATCATTCCGGACGTGGCCATCGGCATGCTCTGGCCTGGAGTCATCATTCCGGACGTGGCCATCGGCATGCTGGACTGTCCCCACTCGGTCAACCAGCCCTGCAGCTGCTCAATCTCGGGGCCTTGGGCTGCCTTGATCTGATTCGCCAGATCGGTCACCCGGGGGTCGATACCGTCCTTGGCGAGTACGACATCGCTCATCTCGATCGCCTGCGCGTGGTGGGGAATCATCTGCTGCGCGAACGTCACGTCCGCCTGGTTGTGGGTATCGGCGGCCGCTGTGGTGGCGGTGACGCTCGCCGAGGCACTGCTCTGCGCTGACTGATCGCTGCTGGAGTTGCTGCAGGCGGTCAACGCGACCAGGGCGGCGACCGCGGCGGCGCCGACGGCAATTTTCGTGGTTTTCATGGCAGGGAGATTCCTTTCTCGCTGTGGACACAGGTGCTTTTCACCCCGGACACGGGGAGGTTGGTCTTGCATGCTCAGGAGATGCCCGATCCCCGGCACCGAGGGGGGTCGACGGGGAGTTCGGTAGGGGATTCTTCGACGCCGCTTCGTGTACCCCGCGTCGGTGGCGGACGGGTCCGCGACCGTCACCGGTATCGGTGGCGGGAGTCGTCGGTGATCAGGCGGTAGAGGACATACAGCGAGAACCACGTGATGAGCACGCTCACCAGGATCAGCAGTGTCTCGTAGAAGATGACCACGATTTCCTCCTCGGACGTGAGGGTGGACGGTGAATTCGGTTGGTGCCGTGGGCTTTTTGCTCATCGTGGGCCGGTGGGGGTGGGTTCGGGTGCCGGCAGGGGCTGTGT
>NZ_JAAOQS010000167.1:0-14311 GCF_011603105.1 Rhodococcus sp. A14
TCACTGGCCCCACCGGATCGACCCCGACCTACCGCACCCAGGCGACCCTGCACCGCCCGGACACAGCAGTGGCGGCGTGGCATCACCTGCCACGCCGCCACTGTGCTGCCGAGCGGGTCGAACTACTCCTGCTCGAATCTCTTCTTGAAGCGGTCTTCCATTCGCGACGAGAATCCGCCACTCTTGCGCCCGCCTCGGGGCTTACCGCGATCGGCACGGCCGGTCTCACCTTGCGTGGTCGAGCCACCACGTGAGGACTGTCCGGACTTGCTCTTTCCTCCACCCCACAGGAGGAGGACTCCGGCACCGAACATGACGATGAAGCCGATCAGGCTGATGACGGGAAAACCGCCCGGCTTGATCGGAAGGGCGACGCCGGCAATGAGCAGGACCAGCCCCAGAACGAACAGGGCCACCGCCTGCAATCGACGACGACTCGATGCCGCACGCATGCGACCGCCTCGCACAGTGGAGGCGAACTTGGGATCCTCGGCGTAGAGAGCGCTCTCGATCTGGTCGAGCATGCGCTGCTCGTGCTCGGAGAGTGGCACGGTACCTCCCCCGGCACTGGAGTGTTGGCCACCGCCTCACGGTGCGAGACGGTGGGTAACCGACTTTGGCGGCTACCTAGATTTAATAATACGAGCAGTTCGATCCCCGTACCACCTACTCCACGTACGAGTTCGACACCAACCTTACGGACTCCCGCACCGAACCCCGTTCGGGGCACCGCAATGTCGCGGACGCCTCACCGTTTTCCCGCCGTTTGCGGCCCACAGCCCGGGCTACGACGCCCGCAGATCGAGACCTGCGCCACGTCCGATGTGATCTTCGACGTGCTGGAGAAAGCGTCCGACCTCGACAAAGAACTCGTCCGCCTCGAGATCGGTGAGGGTACGCGACATTCCCGCCTCGATCGCGGCGCGGGTGGCCGAGTGCCCGGCGAAGTAGTCGGCCCAGTTCACGAATTCCGGCGCCGCGGCGGCCATGAGAACCCAGGCGTTACGCGTTCGTGTCCGTCTGCTCCCCGCCGCAGGCCCCTCGACGGCGGCCAGCACTGCGCCCGCGCCGCGGAGCGCGGCCAGATACGCACTGTGGAATCGATCCGCCGGCCCACCGGCCCCCACCGATTGGGCGAGGAGCGCGTCGGCGCGATCGAGCAGCGTCGAACCCCGCCTGGAGCCCGGGTTGCGTATGCCACCCGGTCGGCGCGAGTTCCCAGAGGCCGGTCCCGTGACCGGGTTCGTCATCACTTCGAACACCTCCAAAACCCCGGTGCAACCACCCCGCCGGGCGTAGTCGGTTCGTGAGTTCGGGGGCCGGCGATGCTCGCTTCCCTCGAGCATCGCCGGATCCCCGCTATCGAACATCCGTTCGACCTATTCAATATAGCTGGACCCACCGACACGTCGTCAAGAGAAAGGTGAGACCGGTCGACACGAACGCTGACCAGACTCCACTCGTGGTCGAACTCACGGCCACCGAGTTCCGCGACCGCCTGCACGAGGCGCTGTCGATCTACGTCGCCGCCATGGGCTATCCCCACGGCACCGAATACCACCGGGCGCCGATGTGGAACGAGCACCTGCAGCGATCGGGGTGGCGTGGCGTCGGCGCGCTCGTCCCGGCCGGTGACGGATCCGCCGACACCGCGGCCGCCCGTCTCGTCGCCGTCGCCTACGGCTACCGCGGGGCACCCGAACAGTGGTGGCATCAGCAGGTCCGTTCCGGTCTGCGCCACACCGGGTGGACCCGGGACCAGATCGACGTGATCCTCGGCAACTACTTCGAACTCACCGAACTCCACGTCCACCCGGACGCCCAGGGACATCGGCTCGGCGAGACCCTGCTCCTCCGCCTCCTCGACCACAGGCCCGAACGCGGCGTGCTGCTCTCCACCCCGGAAGTGGCGGACGAGGACAACCGCGCATGGCGGCTGTATCGCCGCCTCGGCTTCAGAGATGTCCTGCGCCACTTCCGATTCGCCGGGGACAACCGGCCGTTCGCCGTACTGGGACGCGGGCTTCCCCTGTGATCGACGCGGTGGTGGTGGGATCGGGACACAACGCCCTCGTGTCGGCGTGCTACCTCGCGCGGTCCGGATGGTCGGTCGAAGTGATCGAACGCGACACCGTCATCGGTGGCGCGGTGTCCACCGTCGAACGCTTCCCCGGGTACAAGGTCGACCGCGGGTCGTCCGCGCACATCATGGTCCGTCACACGGGGATCGTCGAGGAACTCGACCTCGGCGCGCACGGCCTGCGGTACCTCGACTGCGATCCGTGGGCGTTCGCCCCCGCCCCCGCGGGGTCGGATCGGCCGGGGATCGTGTTCCGCCGCAGCCTGGACGCGACGTGCCGGTCCATCGAGGAGTCCTGCGGCGCCGCGGACGCCGACGCGTACCGCCGGTTCGTGGCGGTGTGGGGTCCGCGCAGCGCACGTGTCATGCGCGCGTTCTCGAATCCGCCGACCGGGCCCGCGCTCCTCTCGTCGTTCTGGGGGCTCGACACGGGCGGCGGCGGCAGCGACCTCTCCCGGCAGTTCCTCGGTTCCGGCGACGCGCTGCTCGACGAGTACTTCGACGACGAACGCCTCAAGGCCGCCCTCGCATGGTTCGGCGCCCAGTCCGGTCCGCCGATGTCGGAGCCGGGGACGGCGCCGATGGTCGGATTCGCCGCCCTGCTGCACACCATTCCGCCCGGCCGTGCCGTCGGCGGCAGCGGAGCCCTGACCGCCGCTCTCGCCGCGAAGCTGCGCGCCGACTCCGGGACCGTCTCGCTCGGCGACTCGGTGGTCTCGCTGAGCCGCGACGGCGACTCCTGGACGACGCGGACGGCGTCCGGACGGGAGAACCGCTCACGTGCGGTGATCGCGGGCTGTCACGTGCTGACCACGCTCGGCCTGCTCGAGCGCGGTGGGTACGACGCGCTGACCCTCGACCGGTGGCGTCGCCGGATCCGCGTGGGCCCGGGGATCGGGATGGTCGTGCGGCTGGCCACCGACGCCCTCCCCGCCTATCCGAGTGCGCCCGACGCGTCGGTCACCCACGGGCTGCAGTTGCTGGTCTCGGATCGCGCACACCTGCGGCTCGCGCACGGCGCGGCACTCGCCGGGGAACTCCCGCCGCGGCCCGCGGTGCTGGGAATGAGCTTCAGCGGCCTCGACCCCACCATCGCACCCGAGGGCAGGCACCAGGTGACCCTGTGGTCGCAGTGGCAGCCGTACCGGCTCACCGGCGGCCGGCGCTGGAGCGACCTCGCCGGACCGGAGGCCGATCGGATCGTCGCGGAGATCGACGCGCTGGCACCCGGTTTCGGTGAGTCCGTCCTCGACCGGCACGTGCAGTCGCCGCAGGACCTCGAAGACGAGATGGGGTTGCTCGGCGGCAACGTCATGCACGTGGAGATGTCGCTGGACCAGATGATGATGTGGCGTCCGCTCCCCGAACTGTCCGGACACCGGGTGCCGGGGGCCGGCCGCCTGTACCTCACCGGCGCCTCGACCCATCCGGGTGGCGGGGTGTCCGGCGCGAGTGGCCGCAGCGCTGCACGCATCGCGCTCCACGACGACCGGCGGGGTCTGGGACGCCTGCGGCGCAGGCGATGACCTCCCGCCTGCCCCTGCTGCTCGCGGGCGCGGCGATCGCGGCGCAGATCGTCTACCCGCTGGTGCACGGCGGGATCCGTGACGTCGTCACCGTCCTCGTCGTCGCGCTGCTCGCCGCGGCGTCCGTCACCCACGCGGCCGCGACCCGGGGTGCCCGCTGGACGGTGGGACTGGTGCTCGTGACCGCGGGGCTCGGTCTGTGCTCCGAGATCGTCGGCACGGCCACCGGCTTCCCCTACGGCTGCTACGACTACAGCGTCGGGCGGCTCGGGCCTGCACTCGCGGGGGTGCCTCTGGTGGTGCCGTTCGCCTGGACGGCCGGGTTCTATCCGGTGTGGTGCGTGGCGTCCGTGCTCGCGCGCGGCCCGTACCGACGGCTGACGCGCATCGCACTGACGACGATCGGTGTCGTCGGCTGGGACCTGTACCTCGACCCGCAGATGGTCGCGGACGGGCAGTGGCACTGGTGTGTCACCGACGCCGGCCTGCCCGGTGTCGAACACATTCCGCTGACCAACTACGCCGGGTGGTTCGTCGTCGCCGCCGTGATGGCCGTCGCCGTGGACCGGATCGACCGTCGTCTGGACGCCGGGACCCGGCACCGTGACGGTGTCCCGATCGGGTTGTTCCTGTGGACGTGGCTCGGTTCGGCGCTGGCACACTCGGTCTTCCTCGGCGCCCCCGAGTTGCGGTATTCGGCGATCTACGGGTGGTTGGCGATGGGAATCCTGGGAGTTCCCCTGCTCGTGTCGCTGCTTCGGCCGCGCGCCCGGCGACCCCGGACCCACGACACGCACCCTCACGCCTGACACCGATCCACTCCCCTGGCACGATACGACTGTGCAGCCGCCCTCAGTTCCGACCTCCACCCGCTCGCGGAGGGCCTTGTCCCTCGCGGCCCTCGGCCTCCTTCTCGTGCCCCTCCTCGCGGGATGCCTGCGGGTTCAGGTGTCGATGGGGGTGTCCGCCGACGACCGGGTCTCCGGTCAGATCGTCGCGGCCGCCGTGCCGGCGAACGATCAGGACAAGGGCCCGCAACTCACTCCGCCCGACTCGCTGTCGGGCAAGGTGCGCGTCCAGGAGTACAAGAAGGACGGGTACGTCGGCAGCCAGGCGTTCTTCAGCGACCTCACGTTCGGCGACGTGCAACAGCTCGGCTCCATGTCGGAGCAGGCCAACGGAAGTTTTCAGATCTCGCTCAAGCGGACCGGCGACCTCGTGACCCTCGACGGGAAGGCCGATCTCGGTTCGGTACCCGCCCAAGGCACGGACGTGCAGTTCACGATTGCTTTTCCGGCGCGCGTCGCCACCACCAACGGCACCCGGGAGGGCGACTCCATCGTGTCGTGGAAACTTCCCGCCGGCGACACCTCGACGATCCGCGCCGAGGTGCGGTACTCGGACCCCAGCACCCGCAGCTTCGCGGGCTGGGCGGGCATCATGGCCGGCGTGACGCTGGGCGTCGCCGTGATCGTCGGTGCGCTGGCCTGGATGGCCCGCAACAAGGATCCGGTGATCGGCAGCGGTCGCGCACGGGACCACTCGGAGGTGTGACCTCTCCGCCGATCGAGTGGGTCGTGCGGATCGGCTCCCTGATCTCGGTTCTCGGTCTCGTCACGGCCGGCGCCAACCTCGTCCGCGCCCCACGGCTCCCCACGGCGACCCGCCCGGTCACCGAACCCGTCACGGTCTGCATTCCGGCCCGGGACGAGCGTGACCGGTTGCCCGACCTGATCGGCGACCTGCGAGAGCAGCGAGGCGTCGGCGACCTGCGGGTGTTCGTCTACGACGACGCCTCCACGGACGGGACGGCCGAGGTCGCGGAGGCCGCGAGCGGCGCGGACCCCCGCTTCTCCGTGGTGCGGGGAACCGCGGAACCGCCGCCGGGCTGGGTGGGCAAACCCGCGGCCTGCCATCGGGTGAGTGAGCACGCCTTCGCGCAGGGCCGCGGTGACGGCGGGATACTCGTGTTCCTCGACGCCGACGTGCGGTTGCGTCCGGACGCCCTGACTGCCGCCTGCGCCGTGCTGCGCGAGTCCGAGGCAGCGCTGGTCTGCCCGTGGCCGTTCCAGCAGGCGGGGTCGGTGACCGAGGTCCTGGTGCAGCCGCTGCTCGCGTGGTCGTGGGCGGCGACACTGCCGATCCGCCTGGCCAACCGGTCGCGGCGCCCGTCGACGGCCGTGGCCTGCGGACAGTTCATGGTCTTCGATTCCGCCGGGTACCGCGGGGTCGGGGGCCACCGGGCCGTCGCGGACAGCGTGACCGAGGACCTCGACATCGCACGGCTGCTCCGTACGCGGGGTCGTGCGAGCACACTGGTCGTGGCCGGCCGGTCGGCGTCGTGCCGGATGTACGAGGACGCCGACGCGCTGCGCCGCGGTTACGACCGCTGGCTGTGGACGGCATTCAGCTCCCGCCTCGGCGCCGCCGCGGTGCTCGGTGCGGCAAGCGTGGCGTACCTCGTGCCGCCGGTCGCGTTCGCGGCCGGACGGGGACGCGTGCGCGGGTGGGGTGCGGTGGGGTATCTCGCCGCCACGGCGTCCCGGCTGTGCGCCCGCGCACTGGAACGTCAGGGCCGCCTCACCGCCGCCGACGTCGCCGGCGCGGTCGCGCACCCGCTGTCCGTCGCCGCGGTGACGGCCCTGACTGTGTCGTCACACCGCAATCATCGACGCGGGCGCACCCGATGGAAGGGGCGGACGCTCAGCTGACCCGAGCCGGGGTGACCGGGGTGGGATCCGCCACACCCGAACCGACCTTGTCGCCGAGCCGGGCCAGCACCTCGCTGGTGGCGCGCGCGAAGTTGAGGGTGATGAAGTGCAGGCCGGGCGCACCCTCGGCGATGAGACGTTCGCTCATCTCGGTGGCGACGTCGATGCCGATCTCGCGCACGGCGGCGCGGTTCTCCTCGGGACCGTCCCCGGCGGCCGTGGCCAGACGCTTCTCGAGGTGCGCCGGGAGACGCGACCCCGACAGTTCGAGCACGCGGCGGACCGACCGCAGCGACGTGATCGGCATGATCTCGGGGATGATCGGCTTGGCCCCCTGCTCGGGGTCGTACGCCGAAACCCGGTCGCGCAGGCGCAGGTAGTCGTCGACGTCGAAGAACATCTGGGTGATCGAGTACTCGGCGCCGGCCCGCAGCTTCGACACCAGGTACCGGGTGTCGTGCGCGAGATCGGGCGCGCGGTAGTGGCCTTCGGGGAACGATGCGACGCCGACGTGGAAGTCGCCGAGGTCGCGGACGAGCCGGACGAGGTCCTCGGCGTACTCGACGCCGTCCGGATGCTTCTCCCACTCGCCCAGCGGGTCGCCGGGCGGGTCGCCACGCAGAACCAGGATGTTGCTGATTCCGCGGTCGGCGTAGGCGCCGACCATCGACCGCAGTTCGTCGACACTGTGCGACACGGCAGTGAGGTGCGCGACCGGCAGGAGGGTGGTCTCCTCGGCGAGCTGGCCGGTGACGCGGACCGTGCGGTCCCGCGTCGACCCGCCCGCACCGTAGGTCATGGACACGAAGGCCGGACCCAGCCGCTCGAACTCCCGCACCGCACGCCACAGACGAGCCTCGGCGGCCTCGTCACGCGGCGGCGAGAACTCGACGGAAAAGGGGACCCGGCCGTCGCTGGACGACCGGATCCGGTCGACGATGGACGGAGTGCGGGTCACCCAACCTTCGCTGGCCCGCCCCCTGACGGAATCGAATGTCACCCGTCCAGCATAGGTAGTGCCCAGGGCAATGCACCCACTGCGTCTACACGGGGCGGCGGGATCCGGGTATCCGGCCACCCGGGAGGGCGCCCACTATGGTGGTGTCGACGCCTGTCGCCGGTCTCGGCGCGCACGCGAGAATTCGATCCTGGAGGCAACACTGTCCGTTGGAACGCGCCCCGCCGCCCTCGCGGCCGAGGTCGAAAATGCGCTTCGCGACTTCTTCACCAGCCGGCAGGTCCTCGTCGACTCCGTGGGCGGTGGTTACCGCGAGGCCGTGACCACCCTCGAAGACTTCGTCCTGCGCGGAGGCAAGCGGGTCCGTCCCGCCTTCGCGTGGACCGGCTGGCTCGGGGCGGGCGGCGACCCTCGCGGCCCCGAGGCCGGACCCGTGCTCCGCGCCTGCTCCGCGCTGGAACTTGTTCAGGCCTGCGCACTGGTCCACGACGACATCATCGACGCGTCCACGACGCGCCGCGGGTTCCCCACCGTCCACGTCGAATTCGCGGAACAGCATCGTGCGGGGGCGTGGAGCGGTGATTCCGCTCACTTCGGCGAGGGCGTCGCGATCCTGCTCGGCGATCTCGCGCTGGCCTGGGCCGACGACATGATCCGCGAATCGGGCATCACCGCGGACGCGTCGGCCCGCATCTCCCCCGTCTGGTCCGCGATGCGCACCGAGGTGCTCGGCGGGCAGTTCCTCGACATCAGCAACGAGGCCCGGGCGGACGAATCGATCGACGCCGCCATGAAGGTGAATCGGTACAAGACGGCGGCGTACACCATCGAGCGGCCCCTGCACCTCGGTGCGGCGCTCGCAGGCGCCGACGAGACCCTGGTCTCGGCGTACCGCCGTTTCGGCACCGACATCGGTATCGCCTTCCAGCTCCGCGACGACCTGCTCGGCGTATTCGGCGATCCGGCCGTGACGGGCAAGCCTTCGGGCGACGACCTGCGGGCGGGCAAGCGCACCGTCCTGTTCGCGATGTCGCTGCAGCGCGCCGACGCCGAAGACCCGGCGGCGGCCGAACTCCTCCGCGAGGGCATCGGCACCGATCTGTCCGATTCGGACGTGGACACCCTCCGGGCCACGATCACGTCGCTCGGCGCGGTCGCGGACGTGGAGAAACAGATCGAGAAACTCGTCGGGAACGCGCTGTCGACGCTGGCGGCGAGCACCGCCACCGCGGAGGCGAGGCAGCAGCTCACCGAGATGGCCGTCGCCGCGACGCGCCGTGACTACTGAGGGTCCGGGATGGCCCGCGCGCTCCGGACGGTTCCCGGCCGCACCGATCACGTCGTGGTCGTCGGTGCCGGCCTCGCCGGTCTCTCGGCCGCTCTGCACCTCGCCGGATCGGGCCGGCGCGTCACCGTCCTCGAACGGGAGTCGTCACCGGGCGGCCGGGTGGGCACCTACCGTGGTCCCGGCTACGACATCGACAACGGTGCCACCGTCCTCACGATGCCCGAACTGGTCGGCGAGGCCCTGGCCGCCGTCGGCGCGGATTTCGAGTCCACCAGTCCGGCGCTCGTCCTCGAGCGGCTGGCACCGGCGTATCACGCGCGGTTCGCCGACGGTTCCTCGCTGGACGTGCACTCCGATCCCGAGGCGATGGTCGCCGAGGTCAGCCGGGTGTGCGGGCCGGAGGAATCGGCCAGGTACCTGCGGCTGCGGCGCTGGCTCGGCCGGATCTTCGACGCCGAGTACCACCGTTTCATGGACGCGAACTTCGACTCGCCGCTCGATCTCGTCTCGTCCCCCGCGGCCGCGCGGGATCTGCTGACGCTCACGGCCCTGGGCGGGTTCGGCAGGCTCGGAGCCCGGGTCGACCGCACGATCACCGATCCGAGACTCCGCCGGATCTTCACGTTCCAGGCCCTGTACGCCGGGGTCGCTCCCGCCGACGCCCTCGCGGTGTACGGCGCGATCGCCCACATGGACACCTCGCTCGGCGTCTACTTCCCCCGCGGCGGGATGCGCTCGATCGCGCTCGCCCTCGCCGACGCCCTCACCACCGCGGGCGGTGAGATCCGGTTCGACACCGAGGTCGCGGCGCTCGAGCGAAGCGGCGACCGCGTCGGCACCGTCGTCACGGCGACGGGTGACCGCATCGACTGCGACGCGCTGGTACTCACCGCGGACACCGCCGTCGTCGACGCACTGCTCCGCCCGGTGACACGCCGGACGCCCCGCCGGGTGCGGGTGTCACCGTCCGCCGTGGTCCTGCACGGGACCGTCCCGACCGCGGTCGCGTCGCAGTGGGCCGCCCAACGGCACCACACCATCGACTTCGGTCATGCGTGGAAGCGGACGTTCGCGGAGATCACCGCCCGCGCGGGGCGCGGACGGCTCATGACGGACCCGTCGCTGCTGATCACCCGGCCCGCCTTGTCGGATCCGGGCCTCGCCGTGGACCGGGCGGGCATTCCGTCGGAACCGCTGTCAGTGCTGGCGCCCTGCCCGAACCTGCACAGCGCACCGCTGGAGTGGTCGTCGCTGACCGGCCCGTACGTGAACGAACTGCTGCGCGAACTCGAGACGCGCGGGTACAGCGGAATCGCGGAGCATTTCACGATCGACCACGTCGACACCCCCCTCACCTGGCTCGGCAAGGGCATGGCGGCGGGCAGTCCGTTCGCGGCGGCGCACGTGTTCCGGCAGACCGGACCGTTCCGGCGGCCCAACCTGGTCAGGGGGCTGGACAACGTCGTGCTCGCCGGTTCCGGCACCGTCCCGGGGGTCGGAGTTCCGACCGTCCTGCTGTCGGGGAAGCTCGCGGCCGCGCGCATCACCGGGCCCACCGCAGCACGAAGTGCGAAGAGACCCACCGCAGCACGAAGTGCAGAAAGACACACGAAAGCATCCAGTGCGGGAGGATAGGGCGAGGCGTGGCGGGAACTGGTGCCGGCAGCAATTAAACTGGTTCCTCGACCATGCGATGCGCACGACGACGAGCGCACCGACCGCAACCGAACTCACCTCGGGGGAGGAATCTGCACTCATGACGTCCTCTGCCCGGCAGGCGACCATCGCCGCTGCGACGCCCACACCGCAGCGGTCGTGGCCCCAGACCACGGCCGACTTCCTCCGCAGCCCGGAGGGGCACGCCGCCATCCTCGGTTTCGCGGGCGCCGTGATGATCACGTTCGGTGGTTTCGGTGCGGGCAGCGTCCGCCGCGAGGACCCGCTCCTGGAGGCGATGCACCTGTCGTGGCTCCGGTTCGGTCACGGTCAGATCCTGTCGACGGTCATCGTGTGGGTGGGTGTCGTCGCGATGATCACGGCCTGGGTGCGGCTGGGCCGCGCCACGCTCGGCGGCGACGTCACCCTCCGGCAGTTGCGGATGGTCGTCCCGGTGTGGACGGCGCCGCTGCTGCTGGCCGTGCCGATGTTCAGCCGGGACGCCTACTCCTACCTGGCGCAGGGTGCGCTCCTGCGTGACGGGTTCGACCCCTACGCCGTCGGGCCGGTGGTCAACCCGGGCGTGCTCCTCGACAACGTCAGCAACGTGTGGACCACCACCACGGCGCCGTACGGTCCGCTGTTCCTGCTCCTCAGTCAGGGGATCACGGGGCTGACCGGCGACAACGTGATCGCCGGGACGATGCTTCTTCGCGTGACGATGCTGCCCGGACTCGCGCTCATGGTGTGGGGAGTCCCGCACCTCGCGCGTCACCTCGGCGGTAATCCGGCGATCGCCCTGTGGCTCGCCGTGCTCAATCCTTTGGTTCTCGTCCACCTCATCGGCGGTGTCCACAACGAACTGCTGATGGTCGGCCTGATGATCGCCGGCATCGCGCTCGTCCTCGAACGTCACCATCTCGCCGGGATCGCCCTCGTGGCGGTCGCGGTCGCGATCAAGGCGACCGCAGGCGCCGCGCTGCCCTTCATGGTCTGGATCTGGATGCTCCACGAGAGGGAGAAGGCCGAGGCGGAAGGGCGCACACCCGCGTCGCCGCTCGCGTCGTTCGCGAAGACCGCGGGCGCGGGATTCGCCGTGTTCGTGGCCGTCTTCGCGGCCGCGTCCGCCGTCGCCGGTGTCGGGCTCGGCTGGATGACCGCGCTGTCCGGGTCGAACAAGATCATCAACTGGTTGTCGCTGCCGACGATCCTCGCCCACATCGTGACCGTCGGAACGTCGTGGTTCGCGGAGCTGCGGCTGGGTGAGGTGCTGGCCATCACCCGCCCGATCTGCGCGGTCGCCCTGGTCGCGATCGTGCTGGCGGCCTGGTGGCGCTACCGGAAGACCGAGCGTGAGGCGATTCTCGGAATTCTCATCGTCCTGGTCGCGATCGTGATCCTGTCGCCCGCGGCACTGCCCTGGTACTACTCGTGGCCGATCGCCATCGCGGCCGGCTTCGCGTTGTCGACGCGGACCCTGATGATCCTCGTCGGGTTGTCCACCTGGTTGATGCTGGTCTTCCAGCCCGACGGCTCGATCGGTCTCTACACGTTCGCGCACGTCGTGCTCGCGACGTTCGCCGCAGTCGTCGCGGCGGTTTCGCTCCGCACGGTCGATCCGCTGCGGCTGCGCGCACCCCGGCCCCTCGAGGAAGAGCGCATCTCCGGCCTCGCAGGTGCTGCGACGTCGTCCCGCGTCGAATGACCGGTCGATGACCGAGCTGGCCGACAGTTACCGGTTCTGCGGCGCGGTGACGGCGGAGCACGGTCGCACCTACCATCTCGCGACCCGGTTGCTTCCCGAGCGCCGCCGGGCCGCTGTGCATTCCCTCTACGGGTTCGCCCGCACGGTCGACGACATCGTGGACGTCGATCCCGGTCGGACGGCCGGCGACTGCGCCGCCGAACTCGATCGGATCGACGCGGCACTGCGACTCGGCTTCACCGACCGGAACGCGGTCGGGCCGGCTGCGTGCGCACCGGAGATGCAGCGGGTCCTTCCCGCGTTCCTCGACACCGTGGCTTCGTTCGACATCCCCCACGACTACTTCTTCGCGTTCCTGGAGTCCATGCGGATGGATGTTCCGGGAACCGCGGAGCATCGGGCCGAGTACGGCACCATGACCGAACTCCGGACCTACATGTACGGATCGGCCGTCGTGATCGGGTTGCAGATGCTGCCCGTCCTCGGAACCACCGGGCCCGCCGCCGATGCCGAACCGCACGCTGCGGCTCTCGGTGAGGCGTTCCAGCTGACCAATTTCCTTCGCGACGTCGGCGAGGACCTGGATCGGGGCCGGGTCTACCTCCCGGCCGACGAATTGGCCGCGTTCGGTGTCGACACCGAACTCCTCGCGCACAGTCGTCGCAGCGGCACGACGGACCAGCGGATCGTGCGGGCCCTCGCCCACCTGATCTCGATCACCCGTTCCGTGTACCGGGACGCGGAACCGGGCATCGCGATGCTGGACCGACGGGTGCAACCCGGGATCCGGACCGCATTCGTGCTGTATTCCCGCATTCTCGACGAGATCGAGCGAGGCGGTTACCGGGTTCTCGACCGGCGCGCCACCGTGTCCCGGAGACACCGGTGGGCGACGGCGCTGCCTCAGTTCGCCCGGCTCGCGGTGCCGGCCCGTGGCCGAGCGTGGTGACCGGCGGTCAGAATCCCATCGCCTGAGCGCGGCGGATCACTTCGCGGGCGAGGTCGCCGTGCAGGGCCTGGACGGGTGCGCCGGGGAGGCTGTCGTCCTCACGGAACAGCCACTGCAGGATTTCCTCGTCCTTGAATCCGCCGTCGTGCAGCACGGCGATGAGACCGGGCAGCCACTTGACCGTCTCGCCGGTCTCGTCGAAGAAGAGTTCGGGAACACCGAGGACGCCGTCGCGTCGGACGGCGATCAACTGCTGATCGCGCAGAAGCTGCTGCACACGGGTGACGGCCACACCGAGGTTCTTCGCGACGTCCACCAACTGGAGGAGCGAGACGGAAGGGTCCAGGACATCGTCACAGTAAGGGATGGCACTCACTCCCCTAACGTTATCTGGTCGCTTCCTGCGTGGCGCTACCGGTCGGTGTCGCTGGCTACGATTGAGGGGCGCGTGGCCGGGCCGCGCGCACTGACGGGGGAACGGACACTGTGCACGATGGAGGTCAACGTTTGATCGGCGAGCTGCTCGACCGGCGCTATCGGGTGGATGCCACGATCGCGCGTGGCGGCATGTCCACCGTCTACCGGGGGCTCGACACGCGTCTCGACCGTCCGGTGGCCATCAAGGTGATGGATCCGCAGTTCGCGGCCGACCCGGCGTTCGTCGCCCGGTTCGAGTTCGAGGCCCGCTCGGTCGCACGACTCAAGCACCCGTCGCTGGTCGCGGTCTACGACCAGGGGCACGACCGCGAGCACGCGTTCCTGGTGATGGAACTCGTCGACGGCGGAACGCTCCGCGAGCTGCTCCGGGAACGCGGGCCGATGCCGCCGCACGCGGTGGCCGCGGTCGCGGGCCCGGTTCTCGACGCGCTCGCCGTCGCCCACCGGGCCGGTCTCGTGCACCGCGACATCAAACCCGAGAACATCCTGATCTCCGACGGCGGTGAGGTGAAGATCGCCGACTTCGGTCTGGTGCGGGCCGCCGCCGCGTCGACCACCACGTCGAACAGTGTGATTCTGGGCACGGCGGCATACCTGTCGCCGGAGCAGGTGACGTCCGGGATCGCGGACACCCGCAGCGACGTCTACTCCACCGGTGTCCTGCTGTTCGAACTCCTCACCGGACGGACCCCGTTCACCGGGGACACGTCGTTGTCCGTCGCCTATCAGCGGATCAACCAGGACGTTCCGAGGCCGGGTTCGTACATCGCGGGCGTCCCGCCCGAGTTCGACGAACTCGTCGCGGAGGCCACCCACCGGGAACCGTCGCACCGCTTCGCCAACGCCGAGCAGATGGGCTCGGCCCTGCGCGGCATCGCGGCGGCGCTCGACCTGCCCGCCTATCGGGTGCCCGCCCCGCGACGCTCGGCGCAGCACCTGAGCGCCGCGGCCGCCGCGAGCGCGCCGCCCCTGAGCGCGCCGCCGGGCCCCGCCGCACCGC